>NZ_JBFSRZ010000038.1:0-46532 GCF_041466065.1 Vibrio sp. 10N.239.312.C11 | reverse complement strand
AATACGCGAAACGGGGTTGTTCTATCTTTAAATTTAATTACGCAACAAAGCCCTGTGATAGCGAAGTTGCAGTGTACGCATTGAGGCACTCACTTAACCTGGATTCTGTTTTGATGACAACGCCTTATGGTTCATGCTACATATCCAAAACACAATCAAGAATGGTTGAACTAGACCAAATTGAAAACTTTGACGATAGCCTAGATTTTGCTTATTCACGCTTCTCAGATCCCAAAGAGGACATCGAACTCATTGCGCGTATTTCTAAATGGTCTATTGAAGCTAGATATAAGAACTCATTACTCCCTCTTTTGGTTGATTCAGTTTCCATACAAAAAAATGGTCACTACATATTAAACCTAGGCGAAAACAGTCAGCCTATTTATCAAGCCCCACTTCCAACCGGTGCAACCATCACTTTCTACAGTGATGATATTGTGCTTCTGTGGGTCATTTTTTCTCTGGTGATCGCCACGCTACTTTATCGCTCATATATTCTTGGCTTTGGCATTTACCTGCTTCGTTGGCGACACATATCCTTCGAGGAAGAGCCCATAATCAACACTGACGACAATAGCGTTTTATATTACGAGTTATTGTCTAGAGTGCGTAACGTAGGCGTTCTGAGTTTCATCAACACCATGAGACGTACTAATTTGTTGACCTTTCATACTATTTTAATCATTGAAACAGTAAAAAAAGCGAAGTTAGACAATAGCCATGATATCTACGGTGTCAATGTGTGCCCGAGTGCGTTGGTGGGATCTAACTTTACAAAGCTCAAAGAGCATTTAGTCACGATGGAAGCGAATGAGTTTGTCGTAGAAATAACAGAGTATTCAAACATTGGCTATGGCTATGGCTATGAGGTCATCGACAACATCAAAATGATCAAAGATCTTGGAATCACCATCGCGCTAGACGACTTTGGTACAGGTAACAACAACATTGAAATAATTAGTGCTATCTCTCCGACCTACCTAAAACTGGATCGTTGTTTTGTTAAAGACATTGAGTCAGGAGATTATCATCAAGGAGTATTGCTTAATATATCGGAGATTGGACGCTTATCAAACATCACGATGATTTATGAAGGTGTCGAGACGCGCAGGCAGCAATATATCTTATGTCAGTTAGGCTACAACCTACATCAAGGTTATCTGTACAGTAGACCTAGTCACTCGGAGGAGTAATTATCTACCACCTCATTTAAATATTGATGACCTCCCTTTTCTTGTTTAATTGCCATTGATCATACAACGACTTGAGAGCCCACAAGGAAGTAGGCTTCAAGCGTTCTCATAACCCAATACATTTCTCTCAAACATAAAAATATACTCTTCATTTTTATAAAAACCTTGCCAATCTGAATAAAAAGTTTAGTGTTATACACATGTATATCACCATGCAGTTTTAATTATGACCGAATGGAAAGACGACCAACCGATCTTTAGGCAGCTAGCGGCAAAGATCAGTGACCAAATTCTTCAAGGTGTTTGGTTAGAACAACAAGCATTGCCCTCAGTGCGTGCGGTTGCCGCCGATCTCAAGATCAACCACCTTACTGTCATGAAAAGCTACCAGTTACTGGTGGATGAAGGCTTGGTAGAGAAAAAACGCGGCCAAGGTATGTATGTCGCAGAAGGGGCACTTCAAAAATTGAAAGAGTCCGCACATCAATCATTCATCAACACACAGATCCCAGCCATCGCTGAGACGCTAGGCATCATTGATATGAGTGTCGAAGAACTCGTGAAACAGCTAGAACAACATATAAAGGACAAGTCATGAGTACTTTACTTTCAGTGAAAAACGTAACCAAAACCTATTCAAATCAAGTGGGTGTCGAGAACATCAGCTTTGAGTTAAAACCGGGGCAAGTGCTTGGTCTGCTAGGCCACAATGGCGCAGGGAAATCGACTCTGATCAAATCACTGCTTGGCGGACACAGCTATCAAGGTGAGATAGAAGTTAACGGCTATCACCCTATCCACCAGCATGCAGAACTCATGTTGCACCTGTCGTACATTTCAGATGTTAATGTGCTACCCGAGTGGATGACCGTTAAACAACTGCTTCGATACACCCAAGGCGTGCACCCAAGCTTCAACAAGCAAAAAGCGGAACAGACGTTAAGTCGCACCAACATTAAGCTGTCTTCAACGATCAAACAGCTTTCTAAAGGGATGAAGGTACAACTTCACCTTGCAATCATTATCGCGACCGACACTCAAGTGTTGATCTTAGATGAGCCAACGCTAGGTCTAGATCTGCTCTACCGCGATACTTTTTATCGCCACCTCCTAGAGTGGTTCCATGACGGCGAACGCGCGATGATCATTGCCAGCCATGAGGTTTCAGAAATTGAACACCTATTAACGGACGTATTGATTCTAAAACAAGGCCATTGTGTGCTGCAAAAGAGCATGGAAGACATCGAGAACGACTATTTCATTATCGATGTCGCAAACAACCACTCAAGCGAAATTCAGAAACTCAATCCACTGACCTCACAGCCAGGGCTAGGAACCACTAAGTGGTTATTGGAAGGTCAATACAAAGCGCAAGTTGAATCATTGGGTAACATCTACAACGTTGGTCTCGCAGACCTATTCCTTGCAACACAGACGGAGAAGGCATAATGCACCCAACTTTTTACATGCTAGAAAAAGAACTGATCGAGCACAAAATTAACACTCGATTGCCTCTGTTTATCGCGTTATGTGGTTTCTTGCTGTTCGTTAGTTTGTTTTTCAATGGCGCAGCGCAGCATGAGTTTTTCTTCCAAATGGAAGTGAATGGTGACGTAAGCGACATACACAGAGAGTTCGCACAAGACCTCAACTCAGTGATCTACTTTGGTGCTGGCCTTATTTCACTCATACTTTCGACGCTTTACATCCCTAAAACACTGCGTAAAGAGCGCCAAGAAGGCAGTTCGATGTTTTGGAGAAGCATGCCAGTATCCAATGCCATGACTCACGGCGTGAAGCTAGGCTTCGGTCTAGTGGTTATTCCGGCTATCTGCGCGCTATTAGTTCTATTCGCTGACTTCCTATTCTGGATATTGAACGTCTCAAGCGAACAACAATTGGCATTGATAGTAGAGCAGCAATCACTGTTTTATGTGCTGAGCAATTGGTTGGTATTCTTTGGGCGAATGATGTTAGTTGCACTGGTTTTATTGCCACTAGCAACCGTTACTCTGGCAATTTCGCAGTTAGTGAATTCTCCACTGCTTGTCATTTTTATCTCAAGCTATGCGATTAAGTTACTCTCGGTCGCCGTATTTGGATTCTATGGCATCAATGACTTCTTCTCTCTCGTCGCATCACTACCAATAAAGGTACTAACGGCGAGCAACCCATTCAGTGCGATTGCAGAAGCGCCGGTTTTGTCTTTGGGTATTTATGTACTGATTGGTGTTGGCGGGTGTCTACTGAGCTTGAAGCTGAACCGAACGGACGATGTCAGTTTGAAAACACTGTTCCATCGATAGAGTCACTTATTCTGAACCCTCAACGGGTAACCAAATCAGATATCAAAATCTAAATCAAAGCTTCTGAGAAATCAGGAGCTTTTTTATTGGCTGCTGTTTTATTGTTAGGTGTTTTGAATTATAACAACGGTTTTCGTGATAGAGGCAAAGGTACGGATTGGTGGTTGGTTTTGGTTTTGGTTTTGCTTCAGAGTGCTGAGTGAGGATAATCTAGGAGGTATTAATGAGCTGACATTGAATTGCATTATTGTTAATGCCTGCCAGCTCTTTGGGGGGATGATTTCTTTAGTCGCTGACCAGATGAAGGTCCTTGAGAGTGCTATTGAAATCGATTTGTTACGTTTTACATATGATTAAGCTTTTCAGCTTTCTTATTTTAAAGCTTTACGATTTAAAGCTTATTTCTTTGAAGCTTCTTTCGCTGTGTCTTTCCAGTATTGGATGCGAACGCGATGAAGCTGTGCTCTTCTCATTTTTTTCATAAGGGATATTTCCTTTTCTTTAACTGCTCTTCATGAGCTATTTTTATTGCCAACCATTCGAATCTAACGGTGTTTGATGCCCAGATCAATGATACAAATCACAAAATATATAGAGTTTCGAGTACCATTTACATCAAAGTATGACCTAGTTATCAACTATGGCTCAATTCAATCTCTTAAGCCGTTGTTCGAAATTTAGATTAGTTATCTCAGATGACAAATTCATTTCAGTATCAATACAGTTCAGTGATACGTATTTAATAGACCGGACTAACACGGATTTAGTTCCAGTATCTTATCTTTTATTACTCATCTCACCCAAGAAGTTACAGTGCAACAAGATCTATGTTCAATGTGAACAATTAATCGCCACATTAGCCTATACGTCACAACATCAAAATGGGATTATGTTTGTAACGGGGAGAGCTTTTGATAGACAAAAGCCGTAGTGGACAAAATTAAATAGACGTAATTAAATGGACGTAATTATGAGTAAAGTAATTCTGCAAGGGCATATTCTAGTGCCAGACAACGACCTAGAAGCCGTCACACAAGCGCTGGTTGTACACAAAGAACTGACACTGGAAGAACCTGGTTGTATCGTGTTTCGAGTCAGTCAAAGCACGCTTCAACCTAATCGCTTTGAAGTGTATGAAGAATTCACTAACCGTGAGGCGTTTGAAGCGCACCAACAGCGAGTAAAAACGTCTGAGTGGGGTGAAACCTCCAAGAACGCAACACGTCACTACCAAGTCACCGATGTTCTGACACCTAATGATTGACCCGCTAGCCAACCGTATCATCACGTTGATCAAACAAGATCCCTTGCGAATGCAGGTTTTAGACTGTGTCTCTCAACTGAATTTACCGCAGTGTTATGTTTCGGCGGGCTTTGTGCGAAATCTCGTTTGGGACTACCTACATAACTATGCTTCCCCGACTCCACTTAATGATATTGATGTGATCTACTTTGATCCTATTGATACCTTCTACGAATCGGGTCTTAGATACGAGGCTCTACTTCAACAACGGTTGCCTGAATTAAATTGGCAAGTTCGCAATCAAGCCAACATGCATACTCGAAACGAGGATCAGCCCTATCAAAGCTCATTGGATGCGATGAGTTACTGGCCAGAGAAAGAAACCGCAGTCGCCGTCAAGCAAAGCCCGACAGGAGAAATCGAGTGTATTTCCGCTTTTGGTTTAGAGAGTTTGTTTGATTTAAAGATCACACCGAATACCAATCGCAGCAGAGACGTGTTTGACCAACGAGTTCAATCTAAAAACTGGTTAACTCATTGGCCCAAGTTAACGATTGGTTGTTTGAGTCTCAAAGGGTCCTTTGTCGCTCGTACTAATTAGTCGCAAATTTTATACATTAATATGTTTAATATAAACTATGGTTAATATTAACTCACATCCATATAAGGTAGCTATTATGTCGATTTTACGTGCGTTACTGATACTTATAAGCTTAGTTATCATTGGGTGTGCTGATACACATAAACTTCAGGTTACGGATGTAAACTCGACAGCTAAATTTGAAACAAGTGATTCAGTTTTAATCGGCCGCTCAAAGAATGGGGAGTATGGGAAGCACTATTATTCAGGCTCTGGACTAATGGTGAGTAAAGCTCTTCAATCAGAGTTATTCACAAAACTAAACAACGTCGCAATCGCTAACCAAGCAGCTGATTACAATTTTGTCCTTGAATATGCGAAAAGCAATGAGTTCGACTACTTAATTTTTCCTACCATATTACACTGGGAAGATCGCGCGACTGAATGGTCAGCTAAGCCAGACAAAGTAAGCGTAAAAATTACAGTTGTTGATGTTAAAACAAAAGTAATTATTAAGTCTGGCATAATCGAAGGAAAAAGCGGGCTAGCTACCTTTGGCGGTGACCACCCACAAGACTTATTGTCAGAGCCGGTCAGCGAATTTATGGCTAGCCTATTAAATTAATTATCGTGGTGATTCAATAATTGAGCTCTATTGCGTAGACAACATCAACTCGACCTTATGACACCGTAGTTAGCATGGTTAACCTATGTCGAATCAAACTTTGCCTCTGTAAAACCATTGACTAAAAGCCCAATCAGATCGAACATGCCCCCCACTTACTTAGCTTATTAATTTATTAGCTTAGTAAGTTAGTAACTAACTCATCAACCGCGCCTGGCCACTAATCTGCTGCGCTCTCTCGTCATACTGAGTAACGACCATGAACCAACAATACATGCTGCAAGCTCTTGAAGCTTCGCGCCAAGCCCTCCCCGATTGCCAACCACCCCCGCCTGTGGGTTGTGTTTTGGTGAAGAACGATAAGGTGGTGTCTGTTGGATATACGCAAAAGGTCGGTGGAAACCACCCCGAGGTTGAAGCACTGAATGGCTATGACAGCGAAACGGACGGAGAAATGGAAGGCGTTACCGCTTACGTAACTTTAGAGCCATGTTCATTTGTTGGCAGAACACCCGCTTGCGCCAGTACATTGGTTAAAGCAGGTGTAAAACACGTAGTAGTGGCGATGCTAGACCCTGACCCTCGCAATAATGGTCGTGGTGTGGCGATACTCGAGTCGCACGGCGTGAAAGTCGATGTAGGGTTATGCCAAGAACAGGTAAACGCCTTTTTAACCCCGTATCTTGGTAAGTCCTAGATCTTAAACAGCCAGTGCTAATTCAATTTCACTCGGTAAAGCGGATTGGCTGGCTTATCGACAAAATACGACCAAATATGATCGTAGACGGCATGTTGGTTGGGGAACGGCGCAAGTGCTTTCGCTTCCTCTAAATCGCACCAGCGGTACTCTGTATGTTCGTCATTCAGTTCAATCGCTTGGTTGGGTGGGCATAGCACCGCAAACACAGGGATTAGCTGAATCACATTAACGTGAGCCTCGTAAAACTGCTCCAGAAACTGCGCGTTATACAAAGCTTCCACTTTAATTTGGGTCTCTTCTTCAAACTCGCGCACGATAGCCTGCCAGCCTGTTTCACCCGCTTCAATCGAGCCTGCGACGTGACACCAAAACTCGCCCTTTACACGCTTCATTAATAGCATTTTCATTTGTCCGTCGATCTCTGAAAGAGCGACACCGGAGACAATCGAAGTATTGAGTGGAATCATAACGTTACCTTAGTTTTCATAAGAGGGCGGCAAGGCTACCACCCTTCGTTTGTGAAGTTACCTTCTATGATTAAAAACGAGAAGTTACTCATCAATTAATGAAGTTCAAGCCATAACTCATGGGGTCCGTGTTAACCGTCTCGCTTAGCTATCCAGTAATAGAACCATTTCTTATTTGAGGCGCTTTTCGATAAAGAGTAGAATCGCCGCCTTGTACTGTGTTTAAAACCTTTAAACATACACAGTAGACTCACAACCATTTATCACCACGATATAAGTATTAATACGACTATGCACTCATCAAAACCAACGCACGACTCAGAAAACAGCCATACTCCTGAGCATTGCTTCACTCGTTTTCAACAGCCGATCGAGTCATATTCGTTGCCTGAGCGTTTCACATTCCCGTTCTATTATGAACCGCATCCACTGTGTGAAATCGCCTCTCATCAGCTTCAACAATATCTAGAAACTCAAACCGACTGGCAGCATGACTTCGGACTGGATTCTGACGATGGTCGCGGCAAAATGTTTGGTGTGTTACTGGTGAAAAGCCCTGAAGGTGAATTGGGTTACTTCTCTGCTTTCTCTGGAAAAATCGCCGACCAAAATCTATTGCCTCACTTTGTACCACCCGTATTCGACATGCTGAGCAGTGACAGCTTTTTCCATCAAGATACGGCCGATATGATGGCTGTCAACGCTGAGTTTAAAGCTCTGCAAGCAAACACTGAATACCTTGAGTTATGCGAGCAACTGGCGCAGCAAAAAGCGCAAGCGGAGCAAGAGATCGAAGCACAACGTTTGTTGATTATAGAAGGCCGAAAAACACGTAAAGAACAACGTGAGCAAGGTAAAGAAAACCTTGATGAGCAAGCCTTCGAGCAACTGAACAATGAGCTTAACAAAGCCAGTGTTGCCGACAAGAACCAGCAGAAATACCTAAAACTCAACTGGGAACAGACGCTGCAAGTGTTGCAGGCTAAAGTTGATGTTTTCACTAATCAATTAGCTGAGCTAAAAGAGCAAAGAGCACACCTTTCTCATCAGCTTCAACACAAGTTGTTTTCACAATACGCTTTCCAAAATGCGGAAGGAAACATTGAGGATCTGAACCAGATCTTTGAAGACACCCCAAACAAGATACCACCTGCGGGTTCTGGCGAATGTGCCGCTCCCAAGCTGCTGCAATACGCGTATTTGAACGGTTACACACCCCTGGCATTGGCTGAATTTTGGTGGGGTCGTTCACCGAAATCGGAAATCCGCAAACACAAAAAATACTACGCCTCTTGCCAAAGTAAGTGTGTACCGATTTTAGGCCATATGATGAAAGGCCTTGAAGTCGATCCCAACCCATTGCTAGAAAACCCAGCAGAAGGCAAAGACCTCGATATCTTATTCCAAGACGATCACATCGTAGTGGTGCACAAACCAGCAGGTTTTCTATCCGTACCGGGTAAAACCATCAAAGATTCAGCCTACACTCGCGTTCAAGAAATGCATCCCAATGTTGAAGGGCCATTTGTTATCCACCGCTTGGATATGGCGACCTCTGGCATTCTAATATTTGCGCTTACACGACGTGCGAACAAAAGCCTACAGAAGCAGTTCATTACTCGTGAAGTTGAGAAGCGTTACGTGGCAATGATTGAAGGCTTTCTAGCAGAAGATGAAGGCTATGTTCGACTGCCATTGCGTGGTGATTTGTATGACCGTCCTCGTCAGATTGTCTGCTTCGAACACGGCAAGCCTGCAGAAACCAAATGGGAAGTGATTGAGCGAAACGAGCAAACTACTAAGGTTTACCTGCACCCTAAAACAGGGCGTACGCACCAGTTGCGTGTTCACTGTTCACACGAAGAAGGCCTTAACATGCCTATCGTCGGTGATGGCCTATATGGCAATAAAGCCGATCGACTGCACCTACACGCAGAAAGGCTAGCACTGCACCACCCAGTAACCAAAGAGTGGATGGAGTTCCAGTTCGACGCCGAATTCTAAGCGTTAAGCCTATTTTTTGCGTTAAGACTACTTTCTGCGTTAAGCCTAGGAGATAAACCAGAGTCACAAGCCATTTGTGACTCTGCCTCCCTCTTTCTCCTACCCCTTTCGGATAATTCACCACGCTTATTGCACTACATCAAGGTCCACTTTGTTGTGAAGAGTAGCATGCGCCTCTTCTTCTTTCCTTGAGGCCTTTGATATGTCATCAGCTGCTTTGAATATACAATCCAACACAACGACTTCTTCCGTAATCGCTTCGCAAGCACTAAGCTTGAAACCACTCACAGACAAAAAGCCAGATTTAAACTCGGCAATGCTCAATCTAATTGAAGAAGTGAAAAACGAACTCCCTCTTTACGAGTCGGAGACGTTTATCTGTGGCCCAAAAGGAAACTGCGCCGGTTGTTCTAAGAAACTACTGGAGATGGTCGACAGTGAGTTGATGTATTGGGAACACAGCATTTCAATTGGTCAAGGCCCTAACTTCGAAGAATTACGCCGTTTTGGTAAGCTATGCAGTAGTGTTAGACGCGGCCTAGAACGCAACGGCTTGGTAGAAAAGCGCCCAAAGAAAAGATAACCAGCTAACTCACAGCTACTACAAGCTTTCGATGAGCATTACAAACTATCTATCCGCACTACAATCTATCGATCATCATTGCAATCTAACCTAGTCACTAACAGGTTGAACTCGTTCACTATAAGAGTGATAATATTTTGTAATACAATAAGTACCAAGACAAACCATTAGAGATTTTCCGCCAAGTTCTTGAGCGAATCCATCCTTCATGTCTAGCGTGTCTTAAACCTTCTGAAAGCCAACATCACATCCATTAAAAGCCCTTTATTGGATAGCGGGGAAATACCTTGAAGAAACCACAACCAATACTGGGTAAGACCGGTATGCTATTTTTCCTCGTCATCATCAGTGCGTTTCCTCCATTAACCATCGACCTGTATTTGCCAGCCCTTCCGCAAATGGTTGAAGTGTTCAACACCGACCAGTCGATGGTCAACCTAACCCTGAGCAGCTACTTCGTGACCTATGCAGTTGGCCTGTTGTTCTGGGGACCGCTCAGCGAAAAGTTTGGACGTAAGCCGATTCTGCTCATTGGCATCGCAAGCTATATGGTGGCGAGCGTATTATGTGCAATGACCAATAGCATAGAACAGTTGATTGGTGCTCGTATATTCCAAGCCTTTGCGGGCAGTGCCATCACAGTTATCGCAACCGCCATTGTGAAAGACCTTTATGACGGCCGAGAACGCGAAAAAATCATGGCGACTATCATGTCGTTGGTGATCATCGCGCCGATGGTTGCACCTGTATTTGGTGCCTTTCTACTGAAAATTGCTTCTTGGCGAATGATGTTCGTCACTCTCGCTATTTTTGGTGCGTTCGCCTCAGCATTGGCACTTTGCTACCGAGAGACACTTGAAACTAAATACCAAGGTTCTATGTTCCGCTCATGGGGCAGAATGGGCGTGGTCATGAAAAACCGATCGTTCATAAAACTGCTGGTCATTTTCTCTATTACACCAATGGCGCTAATGAGCTTTCTTGCGGCGGGTTCTTATATCTACATCGATCACTTTGGATTGACCGAACAGCAATTCAGTTACGCTTTTGCGTTCAATGCATTGTGCGCCTCATTTGGCCCAACAATTTATATGAAGTTGTCCTACAAAATATCAGTTCAAAAGGTCATCTCTGGATGTTTTGCTTTATTGGCGATAGCAGGAATCTTTACCCTAGCCATCGGCGACTTGTCCCCTTGGTTCTTTATGTTTGTCGCAGCACCAGCGACGCTGATGGTTATCATCATGCGAGTACCGGGCACCAACTTAATGCTGAACCAGCAAGATCATGACACGGGCTCTGCCGTCGCATTGATTCAGTTCTTTAGCATGATTTGTGGCTCGCTTGGCATGGTGTTGGTTTCAATCCGACCAGATTCGCTAATTGAAAACCTAGGCTTTATCCAATTATCGGTGGGAATCCTAGGCGGCTTGATGTGGCTGATGGTCAGAAACAAAGAGTATGTGACTAAGAAACTGAATTAGGGACATCCAAAATAGCTAAGTTGGCACTTAAACACGATTTAGGACGTACTCGATCGTGTTTAAGGTCTCGCCCTCACTGGCTTTAGCGCATATTGGCTCCAATCACCTCAATTGGAGTTAAACCATGAAATGGATACATTTACTGTTCACATCCCTACTTTTCCTTTGCACTTCATCCATCGCTTCCGGTGTCGGATTCACTCAAGTCACCTTAGCTGACGATCCTAATCGCCCGCTAAACACTACCATTTGGTATCCCACACAAGATGTATCAGACACAACCTTGATTGGCGATAACCCAGCCTTCATCGGCACGCAAGTCATCAAAGATGGAGAGATTCAATCCGGCACTTTTCCAATAGTACTGTTATCACACGGTTACCGAGGAAACTGGCGAAACCAAAACTGGTTGGCGACCGAACTTGCGAGTCGTGGCTACATCGTAACGGCCACTGACCATCCGGGAACCACTTCTTTCGACCAATCTCCAGAGCAAGCGGCGAAATGGTGGGAGAGACCACAAGATATGTCACGCATTCTGGACTACTTGTTATCCGAAACCCCGTGGAAGCAATTTGCTAACGCTGGAAATGTTACCGCAATCGGGCACTCTCTAGGTGGCTGGACTGTAATGCAACTGGCTGGAACTAAATTGGATAGACCAACCTTTGAGGCTAATTGTTTGGTATACCCGAACCCACGGATTTGTGGACTCGCTGTGGAGTTAGGGCTATCCAAAGTCCAAGCCCAAGAACCAAGCAATAAAGACCTTTCAGACCCTCGAATTCAACGTGTAGTTAGCCTTGATCTGGGGCTTGCTCGCAGCTTCTCAGTCGGCAGCTTAAATGACATCACAGTGCCAACCTTAATACTCGCAGCTGGAGTCGATATTGGGGGAGATCTACCTCAGGCATTAGAGTCTGGCTACATTGCTGAGCACATGCCTCTTAATTTAAGACGTTATAAGGTCTATGAAAGCGCTACCCATTTCAGTTTCATTCAACCATGTAAATCGGGAGCCGAAGCAATGCTTGAAGAGGAAGTACCGGGCGATGGCATTATTTGTAAAGATGGCGTCGGTATATCACGCGACCAGCTACATCAATTGATCTTAAACGACATCGTTAGCTTTCTGAATTGATAAACGGAAAGCAAACACACTCAATCTAACACTTGCGGCGAACTTCGATACTCACTCGGAGTTTGCCCAGTTATCCTTGAAAACTCGCGATTGAAATTGGACTTGGTCTGAAAGCCTGAACTAAGGAAAATATCAGTTATCGCTTCATCACTTTGCATCAGGAGAGCCTTAGCGTGCTCAATTCGATAGGCGTTAATTACCTTTGAAATGTTCTGGTGGTGAGTTTGATTAACTGCAGACGATATTTTTCTAGCTGGGATACCTAGCTTTCTCGCCACTCGATTCAGGGACAAGTCAGGATCTTTGAACACCTGATGATCCTTCATTAACGCATCAAACTTAGCGACGATCTGCGTGACTTCTTCATCTACTTCTAAGCTTGTCGACGATACATCAATTGCTTCAGGATAATGGTTTGACGTTGTCAGTTCACTCTGCTGTTGGTTTTGTTCCTGAATTGGTGCCGTGCTAGTACTCACAACGACTACAGCCCCAACAATTGCGGGAATAAGAACTAGGTAACCAATAGACAGAATTAAGTCGGTGTGTTGTGCGTTAAGCAGCAAAATATCATACGAAATAATGCTATCCACGAAAGCCGAAAACAGTAAGGCTATACCTGCCGTACGCTCAGCATACAAAACATTCGATACATCACTCAGCCTGACGTGCTCTGGGAAGTTAAACGATGATTTCAACAACAAGCAGCCATAGCTGAGATATAGCGAGATCAACAATAGATCAATCGTTCCATCCCAAATATACGAATAAGAAAAGGAGCCAACCAGAACAACGACTGGGCCTAAGCAATGCAAAAGAGACAAAGGTTTACTTCGATGAGCTCCCGCAAAGCAGAGCCATGCCACCACCGGTACACTTGCCCCTAGAACCGGCTGTAAGAAACGAAACAATGCGATATCCACCGTCCAACGTAACCCAACAACAGAGATCATCAGCGCGCACAACATGATAAACCAAAATGGTTTTTGACTTGTTTGTGGATAACGATATCGAAGCAAAACGGCCGTGATAAATAACAGCAGAGCAGCAACAAATGGCAAGGGAATAGCGAGCATCAAAGTTCCATTTTAATAACAGAGTATATAGCGTCGATAGCTCAATAAGTATCGATGATAACTTGAACTCATGGTAATTCATTCGCCATATATAATAAAGACTCCTAGTCAGGAGCCTTTATTATCAAAATCAGTGATAACTAAGTTTGGTCAGTTGCTATTAAGCTTGAGCCACTTGACGCGCTGGGTGTTTGATAAACACAGCAACCACAGCCACGATTGCAAGAGCAAAACAGTAGTACGAGTTAGCTACAATATCCAAAGGCGATAGGTTAAATACCGAACCTAATAGCAATACCTGCGCACCGTAAGGCAACACGCCTTGAATCACACACGAGAAGATATCCAATAAGCTCGCTGAGCGACGAGGAGATACATCGTTCTCTTCAGCTAATTGGCGAGCAACACTACCAGACACAATGATTGCTACAGTGTTGTTTGCCGTACATAGGTTCACCATTGATACCAAGCCTGCAATGCCTAGCTCACTTGCGCGGCCATTTGCTTGCTTAGAGTGTGAAGAACCAAACGCACGAATCACACCACTTACTAAGTTAGTCAGGAACGCCAATCCACCTTGACGACGCATGAGCTCACTCAAACCGCCAATTAGCATCGACAATAAGAAAATCTCCTGCATGTTGCCGAAGCCTGCGTAGATGTCTTGAGCGTAATCAGTCATACCGTAGTTCTCAACAGAACCTAGGCTCACTCCACCCGCTAGCAAGATACCAATCGTCAACACAACGAATACATTCATGCCCGATACCGCAAGGATTAGGATAGTGATGTACGGAAGTACTTTCAGCCACTCGATTGGACCCGTTTCAGGCACCTGAGTCGCTGTGCTGTTGAAAGCAAAGATAACAATCGCGATAAGTGCAGCAGGCAGTGCAATACGGATGTTCTCTTTAAACTTGTCTCTCATCTCACAGCCTTGCGAGCGTGTCGCGGCAATCGTGGTATCAGAGATGATAGACAGGTTGTCACCAAACATAGCGCCACTTAGCACCACGCCAGCGGTTAGAGGAATGCTCATGCCAGCTGAGTCAGCAATGCCTAGCGCAACAGGGGCTACCGCAGCGATAGTACCCATAGATGTGCCCATTGCGGTCGCAATGAAAGCTGAAATTAGGAAGATACCCGGTAGGATCATGCTTGTCGGAATCGCCGATAGACCTAGGTTTACCGTCGCGTCCACGCCACCAGACGCTTTAGCCACAGCCGCAAAAGCACCCGCCAATAGGTAGATCATACACATTGCGATAATGTCTTTGTGACCTACTCCACCTAAGAATTGTTCGATAGCGCGGTTCAATTTATCTTTGCTTAGCAACAACGCTAACATCACGGCAGGCAGAGCCGCAATTGGAGCTGGAAGCTGATAGAAAGCAAAATCGACGCCTTGCAGTGACAAGTACGTACCTACGCCAATAAACAGCGCTAGGAACACGATCAGAGGGATAAGCGCAACTGCCGAAGGGGCAATTACCGCATTAGAATTTTTTGAATTGGACATGGAACATCAACGCAATAGAACAGGAAGATGAGCAGACTAATGTCACACTTAGAGGTTGTCAACGTCTAGACGTCTAAACGCCCAATTTAATGCAAAGTAATAAGCACACCATTGAACATCACATAATAGAAAAGGCTACTTACTAACCAGTAAATAGCCTTTCGAGAACAGATCATGTAAGCAGAAAACTTTATAACTTTTGTTTAAATATCACTTCATATTCGCCCAACTCGTCATAACGTACTGTCGTTAGTTGATCGAATTCGACTTCAACAACACCACAATATGACCCGGTAATAATGGCCTCCCCCGCTTCGAAGCTAACACCGCGTTGAGTCATGGTGTTAATCAGCCAATAGATAGGAGTTTGTGGTAGTGAGTTTGGGTGCTTACCAGTGAAGGCTTGCACTTTCTCATCTTGAGTAATAGCAATCTCAAAGTTCGCCGCTGCAAAAGCGCTCTCTTTACTAAGCTCAGGGCCAAGAAACAAACCTTGATTAGCTAAGCCATCGGCCAACACTTCATAGAACTCTACGCCACTATCATCGGCAAAGCGGGATTGAATAAGCTCTAAAGCCATGCGACACGAACCGATAGCCTCATTAACTTGCTCTTCAGTGTAACCATTGGAATTTGCTGGTAAAGGCTTGGCCAAGACAAAAGCAATTTCAGGTTCAATACGAACTACTCCGTTATCCGAAAAAGCCTCGCATTCAGAACCAAACTGAACGCTATCTTCGAAAATAGGCGCAACGATCAACTTCTCTTCGCTCAATGGCAACAGGCATTTCCAACCACCGACTTTACTGCGGTGAAGGTCAACCATTGCTGCTTGAATGTGTAAAGAATCTTCAAGGTTGTTCGGGCGAAATTGATCACTCATTCGCGCTGCTTTCATACCAGCAACTCGGTAGCTTAGTAACTCCTTTGCCGCTTGTCTAAACTTACTTTGCATGTCTTATCACCCTGAAATTATAGGGCTTTATAATACTGAAATTTATAGCTTGTGGGTAGGTATCCAATTACAGTTTCCACCATGCTTGAACAGGTACTGGTTCTGAAATCACCAAACGTTCACCCATCACAGGGCTTACCATTTGTACATCTCGCTCTTTGCTTATCGCCAGTGCTTGTTCCATTGGGTCTTGCCAATCGTGCATAGAGAGATCAAACGTACTGTTGTGGATTGGCATCATCACCTTACCTTGCAGGTCGATGTGAGCCTGAACGCTCTGCTCTGGGAACATATGAATATCCGCCCAAAGTGAATTGTATGCGCCCGTTTCGACCATGGTAAAATCAAACGGCCCATAGCGCTCACCAATCTCTTTAAAGCCATTGAAGTAACCAGAGTCACCACTAAAGAAGACTTTCTTATCTGAAGCCTTAATAACCCAACTCCCCCACAGTGTTTGGTCACGATCAAGTAAGCCACGACCAGAGAAGTGCTGTGTTGGCGTCAAAGTAAACTCAATATCTGAGGCTGTTGCCGATTCCCACCAGTTCAGCTCAATAATCTTTGCTTTATCCACGCCCCACTTTTCCAATAGTGCGCCAACTCTTAATGGCACTAAGAACGTACCCACTTTGTCGGCGAGCACCTTAACCGCGCCTTTATCCAAATGGTCATAATGATCGTGGCTGATCACTACCACATCAATATCAGGCAATTCTTGCAGTGAGATTGGTGTTGGGTGAAAGCGCTTTGGCCCTATCCATTGAACTGGCGATGCGCGATCACTGAACACAGGATCTGTCATCACTAACTTGCCACCCAGCTTCATCATCACACTTGAGTGACCTAAGCGGTAAACAACGTCGTCTTGTTCTTCGATCAGTTGCTCGGCTGTCATTGGTATCAGAGGCAATGCAGAGCGCGGCACTGACTCATTCCTTTCCACTGTCACATAAGCTTTCAGGATTGAAAAAATATCAGACATACCCGATTTGTATTCCAGCTCACTGTTAACAAACTTCTTCGGAAGCTTATCTAGATTGTCGTTTGATTGTGAACCTGTGCTGACGATAGCGACCACGGCAAGTACTCCTAAAATCGGTAATAGATATTTTTTCATTGGTATCTCTTCATCGGTTGGGATAGACCCAACACATAAACTACACCGACCAGTTTACATACCAAAATTAAAAAGTAAACCAATGAGTGTAATTTTTAATTTACCTAGACGTGAGCATGCCAAAGTCGATTTTGGAGAAACCGACTTTGAAAACGAGCTAACTTAGTTATTTAGTAAGAAAGGCTAATCAGCAGACCATACATTTTTGAAGTCAGGCCATCCCCAGTTGGTGATAGCGACGTTTTTCAAAATGCCTTGGAAACGCACGGTTTGTAGGTGATGGAACATAGGCACTAACCAATAATCAGAAATCAACGTCGATGCAACGGGCTCCAACTCAGCCAAGTAATTAGGCAGTTCAACCGAGGCTTTGTGATGATCTAAGCGCTGTTTGAGCCAATCACTGTTCATCTCACCTAGTGCCGAGTGCAAAACAGGATCATTCATCATCCACGAAAACAGCGAAGACGGGGCATTGTCATCGAGATTCAAGTTACACAACACCAGATCCTCCTTTAAGTCGGCACTCTGAGAGAGCTGCGCCAACTCTCGAAAACTGTAGGTGTTCACCTCAACTTCCACGCCATATCGTCTGAGTATGTCGGATACGCAAATCGCACATCGATACAACGCATAATAGTCGTAAACTGCAATACTCATCTTTTTCGGCAATTGTGCTTCTTTCGAAGGCGTTCGATACAACTTCTGCCAACTTGGCAGTATGTTTTGAGCTAAAGAGACACTGAACAAACCCTTGTTTTTTTCCAGCTGAGATAAAATAGCTTGTGGGTTGGTCAGTTCTGAAAGGTATTTTCGCTGCTCATTATTTAGTGGGCTAGCCGCTGAGTTCTGATTGAATAGGATAAACAGACACCCATCCTCGATTCGGCTACGAAGGCCATCAGTTTCAGCCGACACCAGCTTCGCGTCGCTTTTTCCGAGTTGATGGAAGCAAGATGAATCTTCATAAGGTGACACCTGCATTTGGCTGTCATCAAAGCGAGCACTGCCCGTCATCGACTCTTCGAATTGCCAAATAGTCACTTCATCCGTTAGAGAGCGACAACCATAATAGTGTTCAAATGCCGCGAGCTTGATCCGTTCATTATTGGTCTCAACCACTTTAAATGGACCGGTACCAATAACTGCATGTGACACCGAGTTTAATGGAGACGGTTCATGGGTGACTTGCGCTGCGGGTTGAATCGAATACTTAACGCCAGCAAGTAAACCAGCAAAACCAGTATCTGCTTTGGTGAGTTGAAAGCTGACCCTCAATGGCTGCTCACTGTAAACCGAAGCAACATGGGCTAGCTCTGTCTGATAAAAAGGTAAGGTTTGCAAGGCTGAAAACAACGAAACGAGTTGCTTGGCGTCGACGGGTTGCCCATCGTGAAAGGTTAAGCCGGGGCGCAAATAGAAAGTCCAAACTAATTTTTCAGCATCATATTCCCAATGGTGCGCCAGTTCAGGCTTCAACTTACCCTTGCCATTACAAGTGACGAGGCAACTGAACACTTGCCTGATCAAAAAGCGTTCGCTACTGCGGTGAATATGATGCGGGAATAGGTCTTCAAACTTACGTTTATAGGTTAATTGAACGTGCAGCAGCCCTTCACGCATCGTCGCGCCAGAGGTTTCTTGGAGGAGAGAGCCAAATACAGCGCGGTCGTTGTCTAGAATTGAGAGTGCTTTTTCGTATTTGCCCTGCTCTATCAGTTTACTGGCAACATGTTGAGTCAATTCTTGATTGCTAAAACGTAAAGTCAGATTAGAGCGTTGATTCCTGCCGACTTTTGGCTCCCACACCAACCATTCAGCCTGATGCATCTTGCCTAACAAGGTTCGTGCATGGCGCAAGCTGGTGAACAGCTTGTCTGCCACCTCAGTTAAGGTAACCGAATGTGAGAGGTTAGGCTCAAACGAATCTAGCCTTGTGTAATAACGCATCATGTTTAGAACAGACAAATAATGAACCTTTTTAGAAACAACCCTTCCTGATTAAGCTCATTATAAAACACATCAGCCCAAAAGTAGCGCTAAAAGACAAAAACAGGAACAACTTAGTAAAAAGCCATCTGTTTATTACTTCCTATTAATTGACCATAATTAATGGGTCAACAAGGAACTTTGAGTTCCCACCAGAGCCTAATACAAGAGAAGTAATCATCATGAGAAAATACTATCTTAATAAGCTTAAAAGCACCTGTAGCAAGCTCGAAAGAGAAGCACTACGAACACTTATAGAGCTATGTAACTGGCGTTATTAGTACACTTTTAAGCACCGAGTTAACGCGAGTTGAGTACAACCTAATATGCTCCTACCCCCAATATGAGTTAGGTCTCAACTCGCTTTTCCATTCAAAACGCCCTCTAAACCCAGCTGTACCAATCACTCACACATACGATAAATTTCTGTTGTCGACTCGACAAATTTAATTCGTTTTCCTAGTTAAACGAAAAGCCTTAAGGTTCGCCCCGAAGCAAGCAAGGAGCCTCAGAAAAACTGAAAGCTCAGCTAACAACTAATTTATTTGCAGTTACCAATCAGGTATTAACTAAGGAAACGCCATGCGTATCGCAATTCTTTCTCGCAACGAAAATCTATACTCTACTTCTCGCTTAAAAGCGGCAGGAGAAGCTCGTGGTCACCAGGTCGATGTTATCGACACGCTGCACTGTGATATAGATATCGCGAGTAACAATCCGAAGATTCGCTTCATGGGTGAAGAGCTACCTCAATACGATGCTGTTATTCCACGTATTGGCGCTTCCATTACCTTTTACGGCACTGCGGTTGTTCGCCAATTCGAAATGATGGGCACTTTTTGTATCAATGAGTCAGTAGCAATCAGTCGTTCTCGCGACAAACTGCGCTCACTACAATTGTTGTCTCGTAAAGGTATTGGCTTACCAAAAACAGGTTTCGCAAGCCGCCCAGACAAAATTCAAGACTTGATCAAAAACGTAGGTGGTGCGCCACTGGTTATCAAGCTTCTTGAAGGTACTCAAGGTATCGGCGTGGTTCTAGCAGAAACAAACAAAGCAGCTGAAAGCGTTATCGAAGCATTCATGGGCCTAAAAGCGAACATCTTGGTTCAAGAGTTCATTGAAGAAGCTAATGGCGCAGACATTCGTTGTTTTGTTGTGGGTAACAAGGTTATTGCAGCAATGAAACGCCAAGCTGGTGAGGGTGAATTCCGCTCTAACCTGCACCGTGGTGGTACAGCTCAACTGGTTAAACTAACCAAAGAAGAGCGCGCTACAGCGATCAATGCGGCTAAAATCATGGGTTTAAACCTATGTGGTGTCGATATTCTACAATCTAAGAATGGCCCTGTTGTAATGGAAGTGAACTCTTCTCCAGGCCTAGAAGGTATCGAGAAATCAACAGGCAAAGATGTGGCAGACATGATTTTCGAGTTCATTGAAAAAAATGCAAAACCAAACGCTAACCGTACTCGTGGCAAAGGCTGATTAAACGCCGTTTACTCATGATTGGAAAAAACATGAACAATAAAATGATCATAGGGAATACAGAAGCACTTTGCTTACCAGAGTTAGGGATAACTGGACTACATACGCGCGTTGATACAGGGGCTCAAACCTCTTCTCTACACGTAGACAATCTACTATGTGTAAAAACAGACGGTGAAAACTTCGTTGAGTTCGATCTTCACCCAGACGTTTACCACCTAGAAGAGACAGTGCGCTGCAAGGCGAAGCTGAAAACAAGTAAAAGAATCAAATCATCGAACGGCGAAGTTGAACACCGTTGTGTGATTGAAACCATGCTAAAAATCGGCGGTCAGGAATGGCCTATCGATATCACACTAAGCAACCGTCAAGATATGACTTATATGATGCTGCTTGGTCGTCAAGGCATGAGTGACAAAGTGATTGTTGACCCAGCGGGTGAATTTCTAATTTCTCACTAATTGAACTGCTCCACAGCTCAAATAGTGAGTCAACAACGCGCATTAATAAAGGCCAGTCTTTGAGACTGGCCTTTATTATTTATGGCGATTTTTTTTATCTTTAAACCCAAATCGCCAAACAGATTTAACCAAACCTTTGAGTTTGATTTTAGTCACTCGCCAATGTGTTACTGGCCTTCTTGATGCACTCATCAGCAGGTGTTCAAACGCTTGCTCACTCAAATTCACTTGTCCCCCATGCGCCACCAGCAAGGTGTCGAGCTGCATGTTATAAATACGGGATACCGACTCTCGATACTTATTGGGATGAAAAATTGGGAAAGGCGGAATCAGCTTCTTTTTGACCTCGACCATTAAATCCGCCACATAGGCGACACTGTGTGATGGGCAATAGACGGAAAGATCTCTGTCGGTATGGCCTGGCGTTTCCAGAACCAACCAGTCATCAAAACCCGGAATGCTGTCTCCATCCGACAGCTTGTAGTCCGGCTTCAACTTTCTTGAATACCACAGATTTGCTTTAGGCTTACCCAATCGGTTCGCCATCCAACGTGCCAATGCCAGATCGGTCAAATGCATCAATATACCATCGATGCCGTGGTACCAGTCTTTGTCTCGATCTGCTGCCACCAAATTACAATTCGTGAGCTTTCTGAGCTTGTGCGCTGCCCCTGCGTGGTCTGGATGCATGTGCGTAACCACAACCGTATGTAGATCAGCAAAATCACGCATAAGCCCTGTTTCGATGAAAGCCTTCAAATGCGGGATGTCGGCTCGACACGCACCATCAAGCAAGAGCAACCTGTCAGGGTACTCTACGAGATACATGTCTTGGATATAGCCTTTGATGGTATGAAGTTGCAAATCCACTCCTTGTGATAAAACAACTGGTCAGACCTATACAATAGCAAACCCACCATCAATTGTGATCATTTTGTTAAAAGCAACAATCTAAAACCGGATAGAGAACTCGAATCAAGATTTCCATTGGTATCCACTCAATTACTCAAATCCAACGTTACTCAAATCCAACGTTACTCAAAACCAATGTTACTCAAAACCAATTTAACTCAGAATAATGAGGGCACATTCCAAAGATGACCATCAATTTCATCCGATATTTTTCAGCATTATCGAATGCTCACATCACCGAAAACCTTGCTCAACAAGCCTTGCGCTTTAAGCACTGAGCATCATTTGTCGTGACGACAAAACATGTGATTTGGTGACCTGAGTTATTCGGACTATATATGCGCCTCTAATTTATTGTCTGAGTGCTGTACATGAACCAACTTATCGATGCTCTTTCTACCCAAGGTTACTTTGTTTGGGATGACTTCTTAACTCACGAAGAAGTGGTGGCATTGAGGGATTGCATTCCAGAGAACTGGAAAAAGGCTAGGATTGGCCGTAACGATGAAGTAACGCGAGAGTCGACCATCCGTAGTGACAAGATTCAGTGGGTGCGCCGTGATATGGGCGAACCAGCATCTCTGTTCCTAGACAAAATGGAACAAATTCGTCTAGAAGCAAACAGAGCGTTCTTTTTGGGTCTGTTCGAGTACGAAGCGCACTTTGCTAAATACGAAAAAGGTGACTTTTACCAGAAGCACTTAGACTGCTTTAAAGGCAATGAAAACCGCCGCCTAACCACTGTGTTCTACATGAATGACGAATGGTCTGAGGAAGACGCTGGGGAGCTCGTGGTTTACGATCTAAAAGACAACCACATCGCGACCATTCCACCAAAGTCAGGCCGCTTATTTGTGTTCTTGTCTGAACAGTTCCCACACGAGGTACTGCCGACAAACACAGAGCGATTCAGTATCGCGGGTTGGTTTCGCATTAACGGCGTGAAAGACAACCAATTAGACATCGCGCACTAAAACTGTATCCACATCGAACCTTATTCTTAGCCTCTCCATCGAGAGGCTTTTTTTTGGGTCAGAAAAACGTCTTAAAAGCCAAATACATCAAACATCAAAACCATCAATAACTTTTCTCTTAAATAAAATCGAAATGAATCTTTCACATCAGTGAAACGGTTTAGCCACGTAAGTGAAATATACCCTGTTCAAGATAGCTTCAAACGATACCCCTACCGTCTCGTTAATACTCAAATTCAATACCTCTATATCGATTTCATCCAAAAGGAAACGAAGATGAATAAGCTAATTTTGGCAGGCGTTCTTTCTGCGACAGCGGCAATGCCGGCGTTTGCAACGACTCAAGTCACTTGGTGGCACGCAATGGGCGGCCAGCTTGGAGAAACAGTAAACAAAATTGCGACCGACTTTAATGCGTCACAAGATGATTACGAGATCACGCCAATCTACAAAGGTTCATACACAGAGACCTTAACAGCGGGTATCGCAGCATATCGAGCAGGCGAAGCTCCTAATATTCTACAAGTCTTCGATGCCGGTGCTGCAACCATCATGAACGCTAAAGGTGTCGCGAAACCGGTACAGGATATTCTGGTTGAATCGGGCTACAACTTTAATTCGAATGATTACCTAGCGGGCGTTCGTAACTTCTATGCCGACAACCAAGGCAAGATGGTTGGTATGCCTTTCAACAGTTCGACGCCTGTTCTTTACTACAACAAAGACCTTCTCGCAGAAGTGGGAGCCGACGCGCCTAAGACTTATGAAGAGTTAGAAGTGGTGGCCAAGAAGTTGAAAGCAGAAGGCCACATTGCGTTTTCTCAATCTCTAACGCCATGGATCATGTTCGAGAACTTCAAGTCTCGCCATAACCTGCCAGTCTCTGACCAGAACAACGGCTACGACGGCCTATCCACTAAAATCATGTTCAACACCAAAGACATGATGATGCACGTTAGCAAGATGAAAGAGTGGTCAGATCTAGGTTACTACAAGTATTACGGCAGCGATTGGGATGCGAACCAAACGCCTTTCGAGCGCCAAGAAGTGGCGATGTGGATGGGTTCTTCAGGCTCATTCGGCGGCTTACGTAACCGCGTACCTTTCGAACTCGGCACCACATACCTTCCATACTGGAAATCGGTTAACCCAGACGCAGGCTTAACCTTCATTGGCGGCGCAGCTCTGTTTGCACTCAATGGTCATGACCAGCAACAAGACAAAGGTGTCGCAGCGTTCTTTGATTACCTGACTAAGCCTGAAACTCAGGTTTACTGGCACAAAACCACTGGCTATGTACCTGTAACAACGGCTGCCTATGAGCTAGCGAAAGAGTCTGGCTACTACAACGAACAGCCAGACGCAGAAGTGGGCGTTAAGCAACTAAGCCTAAAATCGGGCGAATGGACTAAGGGCTACCGCTTAGGTTACTACCCTCAAATTCGTGAAGTGATGCATCGTGAATTCGACAATATCTTCGCCGACCGCTCTAGCGTCGAGAACAGCCTAGATAAAGTCGAAGATGAGAGCAGCAAACTGCTGAAACGCTTCGCTCGTACGATGAACTAATTTGGCTTTTTAACCAAAGCAGATTACTGAGCTAAAGGCTTAACAAGCCCAAGCCGTTCATTGCTCTTCACCACTTGTCACTGCGTCATTAAAAATGCAATGGCAAGGAGTGAGGAGATTCTTCACTAGCGCCATTTCTTGCTCCAAAAACTACAACTCAACTGGACGCATTCCTTTGCTATAGCGCTAGTGCTCACCGTAACTAACAGTGATAACAGTCACTAATTTTTGGGGATTACCCTGTGGAACGACGTCAGCAATTCTTTCACTCTCCGCTGCCTTACCTATTTTTGGCGCCTCAGATACTCATCATTGCGGTTTTCTTTATCTACCCTGCGGCAAAGGCAGTTTACCTGTCCTTCATGCTAGAAGACCCTTGGGGTACCTCATCGATATTCGTATGGTTCGAAAACTATCAGATGCTGTTCGAATCGAGCGAGTATCTGAACTCGATTGGCTTCACCTTGATGTTCGCAATCGTGGTCTCTTTCTTATCGCTTGCCTTAGCGCTGCTGCTCGCCGTAAAAGCCGACAACATCATTCACGGACAAGGCGCTTACAAGGTCACTCTTACTTGGGTTTACGCGGTTGCTCCTGCGATTGCAGGCGTAATCGGTGCTTTCTTGTTTAACCGACACATTGGTGTGTTTACCGAGATATTTGCGGTTATAGGTTGGGACTTTAGCTTCCAGACCGACCCTTTAGATGCCACGTTTGCTCTGATTTTGGTTTCGGTGTGGAAACAGGTTTCGGTGAATTTCATCTACTTTCTGGCTGGGCTTCAATCGATCTCTTACGCCGTAAAAGAAGCGGCAATGCTCGATTGTGTCAGCGACTCAAAACGTTTCTGGACCATTACTTTCCCGCTACTCGCACCTACAGGCTTCTTTCTTCTGGTCATCAACCTCACCTACTCGTTCTTTGAAACCTTTGGCGTGATCGACACCATGACCAATGGCGGCCCGGGTGGCGGCACAACGTCGTTGGTGTACAAGGTCTATCGAGACGGGTTTGTTGGCGCAGATTTAGGCGGCAGCTCTGCACAGTCAGTTGTG
Source organism: Vibrio sp. 10N.239.312.C11 (assembly GCF_041466065.1). Lineage (NCBI taxonomy): Bacteria > Pseudomonadati > Pseudomonadota > Gammaproteobacteria > Vibrionales > Vibrionaceae > Vibrio > Vibrio sp. 10N.239.312.C11. The sequence goes on along the minus strand of NZ_JBFSRZ010000038.1, from coordinate 21,088 downwards.
TTGTTGCTACTGGTGCTCACTCTTACATTTATCCAGTTTCGCGTTGTAGAAAAGCGTGTTCATTACTAGCCCACTACAGCTAGGTTTTAACGCGATAGGAGTTATTTATGAAAAGTAATAAGGTCTCTGACCACCTAATTTTAATTGCTGGGATGCTGTTTATGTTGGTCCCTATCTGGCTCATCTTCGCTAGCTCGACGCATAACCCAAACACCATTGTCAGCGAAGGCCTGCAATGGCTACCAGGCGATAACTTTACGGCCATTTATAGCGAAGCTTGGAACAAAAGCATGGGCTTCAGTGGCGAAGTCACCGCCAGCAAAATGATCGCCAACTCAATGATCATGGGGCTAGGTTTTGCGATCGGTAAGATCATCATTTCGATGATGGCCGCCTATGCTTTGGTCTACTTCAGGTTGCCTTACGCCACAGCTTGGTTCTGGTTGATCTTCGTGACGCTTTTGCTGCCATTAGAAGTGCGCATTATCCCTTCCTATGAGGTTGTCGCTGGGCTTGGACTTCTTAATAGCTACACAGGTTTAATTCTGCCTTTGATCGCCTCAGCCACCGCGACGTTCTTTTTTAGGCAGTTCTTCAAAACCATCCCCGATGAATTGTTAGAAGCAGCTCAACTAGATAATGCAGGCCCATTTCGATTCTTTGTCGATATCTTGCTGCCTCTTTCTAAAACCATGATCGCCGCGATCTTCATCATCATGTTTGTGGTGGGTTGGAACCAATACCTGTGGCCAATCATGATGACTACCGACGAAGGCTACAACACCATCGTGATGGGCATCAAACAAGTACTCAATAATATCAATGAAACCAGTTTACCGCGCTATGACTATGCTTTCGCCATGGTGATTTTAGCCATGTTGCCACCCGTATTAGTGGTGGTTGTATTTCAGCGCTGGTTTGTAAAAGGGCTAGTAGAAAGTGAAAAATAACAACGACACAACTCAAATGAACAATAACCGCATTCAATCACTCGATGAGTACAAGACGTCTCACCAGCCTTCTCACCAAGCTATCCACAAAAATACAGAGGACACCCCTATGCCAAAGCTAAAACAAACGTTAGCGCACAACCAAGCCACTCACGATCGTACGCGCAAAGCTCCCATCATGCTGGGTATCAAAAACTTGGTAAAGACGTATGAAAACGGCCATCAAGCCGTCAAAGGAGTCTCGCTTGATATCGATGAGGGTGAGTTCCTTGTTTTGGTGGGTCCTTCTGGTTGTGGCAAGTCTTCAATCCTACGTTCCATTGCAGGCTTGGAAAGCATTTCTGGTGGCGAGATTCATTTAAGTGGTCGCCGTGTTGATAACGAAAAGCCAGCTCAGCGTGATATCGCGATGGTCTTCCAGAATTATGCGCTCTACCCGCATATGTCGGTTTACAAAAACCTAGCTTATGGCTTAAAGAACCGAGGTGTTAGTCAGCACCTTATTGAAGAGAAAATTGAGAAAGTCGCCAAAACGCTGAAAATCGAAGAATATCTAGACCGCAAGCCAGCCAAGCTTTCGGGTGGTCAACGTCAACGTGTTGCTATGGGACGAGCGATCGTTCGCGATCCACAACTTTTTCTGTTTGACGAACCTTTGTCTAACCTAGATGCCTCACTGCGTGCTCACATGAGATTAGAGATCAAAAAACTGCAACGCGAACTTGGCGTGACCAGTGTTTACGTGACTCATGACCAAGTCGAAGCCATGACACTGGCTGATAGAATCGTGGTGCTCAACAAAGGCCAGATAGAGCAAGTCGGGACGCCACGAGAGGTCTACCACCAGCCAGCCAGTACTTTTGTAGCGAGCTTCATTGGCAGCCCTGCAATGAATTTTTTACCAGCAACACTCGATGACGGATACCTTGAGATTGGTGATCAGCAAATGTACTTACCCGAGTACGCCCACGTAAAAAATACAGCTATCACACTTGGTATTCGTCCAGAGCACTCTGAAATTGGTTCAGAATTGATGATGAATACCTTGCCTCTTGAACTGCGTATCAGTGTGGTTGAGCCTTTGGGTCCAAATCAATTGGTTCATGGTCTGGTGAACGAGCAGCCCTTCATTGCAGTAACACCCGAAACGACACTGTGCCAAGCCGTCCCCCTAGCGCTAAGAATCGATAAATCCAACCTGCATATTTTTGACAATCTTGGCAAACGCATTCACCCAAATAACTTCACATCACAGGAGTCACACGAAGATGCGACAAGCTTAACGACGGCTCTCGCTTAATCGAGTACACTGATATTTAATGCGTTTTTACGGTGCGTCTTTAAGAGGGATTAATTATGTCGTCTATCATCGTAGGTCATAGAGGTGTAGCAGGTACTCACCCAGAAAATACCAAAGCAAGCATTGAACAAGCGGCGAAACTCGGTTTGAAATGGATTGAAGTTGATATTCAGCCCACTCAGGATGATCAACTTGTGGTTTGTCACGACCACACGCTTGAGCGCTGCAGCGATGGCAAGGGTCGTGTCGACGAACATACCCTTGCAGAACTGCGTCAGCTTGACTTTGGCTGTTGGAAGTCTGAGCAGTTCGCGGGTGAGAAAATACTGACGCTGGAAGAGTTGCTCGCGCTTGTTGAGCTGTATGATCTCAGCGTCAACCTAGAAGTCAAAGTCGATAGCCGACATCAAGCACCTCATGTCGTGGATTTGCTGCACACCGAGTTGATTCATTCAAATCTAGACACCGACAGAATTTTGCTTTCAAGCTTCAGCCATCAAGTCGTTGCTGAAATCGCTCGTCATTTGCCTAGATACCGTGTTGGTGTGATCACAGAGCAACTGACTCAAGATGATCTTATGCTGATTGATGAGGTTAAAGCGTTCAGTTGTCACATGAACTACGAGCATCTGAAGCAGAGCGATCTTGACACACTTGGTGAAGCAAACATTCAAACATGGTGCTACACCGTCAATGATCCGTCCCGCTTCAAATTTCTCTCAAAAGTAGATGCTGTATTTACTGATTTTCCGAATCAGTTCAATCCTATAAATTGAGCTCGTAAATACCGCAAAAATAGCCCCGATAAACTTTAAAATAAACTCCCGGGATGCCCTAAAATTAACTCTCGGGAAACCATAAAATTAAGTAGCAAACACAAGTGAGTAGGAGTACATTCCGCTACTCACTTGGTTTCACCGCTCGCTCTATTTAGACAGCTTCATTGGTTACTTAATTTATGGATCTCATTTTTAGTCCAACCTTCCCTATTTTGGGTGCAATCTTCATTTTTGCCGCTATTGTTCGTGGCTTCTCAGGTTTCGGTTTCACCTTAGTGGCATTGCCGTTAAGCGCGCTATTCGTCCCCGTTATCGAACTGGTTCCCGTTTTCATGCTGATCGACCTGTTAGGCAATATCCAATTGCTACCGAAGGTTAAACATCACGTAAATTGGCGATGGGTTTCAAAGGTATTTATCCCTTGTTTGGCCTTCACGCCCGTCGGCTTGCTGTTGCTCAAATCCGTTAGCCAAGACACGATCATCTTGATCATCAGCGCCTTCATTTTTGCATCTGCACTTATGATCTACAAAGGGTTCCAGTACAAAAGAGAGCCTAGATTTGCTCCCTATATTCTAGGCAGCCTTGCTGGGGTAATGAACGGCGCGGCTTCGATGTCAGGGCCTCCAATTGGCACTCATGCATTGGCAAGCCCAGTTGCTCCGCACATTGCTAGAGCCGGCCTGATTGCCTTCTTTGTCTTGGCGGATTCCACTGCATTTGTTTCGGCATCTATCGCTGGGTTAGTCGATCGTGATGTGGTCTGGCTTACTCTAGCACTCTTACCAAGCAGCATGTTTGGCGGTTATGTGGGTTCTAAACTATTCGAGAGATTTGGTGGAGCGAAGTTTAAGCCAGTCACCATTGCATTGCTTATCGTGATTGCGATATTCAGTGCTGGTCGAGTCCTACTGTAACTGGCTTTAGCGGTTAATTTCGGAAGTTGGTTTTACGAATTGACTACGGAAATTGACTGCGCTAATTGATTCCGCAAATGATTAATAAAATTGGGTACCAATGACTACCATTCGATATGGATAGGGGTACCCATTTTTACAAGTTGGAGAAACTCATCCATATCTTGATTGGTTAATGCGATACAGCCATCCGTCCAATCAAAGCTTTGAATAAAGCTCGGTGAGCGGCGCTCACCATTTTTAATACCGTGGATCTTGATGTTCCCTCCAGGGTCGACATCATTTTCTTCAGCCCACTGCATATCCGAAGGTTGCGGGTAGCTGATATGCACCGAGCGGTGAAAATCCGATTCTTCCATCACATAATCGAGCTGGTATTCCCCTTCAGGTGTTCGGTTGTCTCCTTCAAAACGTTTATGCCCTTTCGGTTGTTTCCCTAACGCAATACGAAACTCTTGAATGACCTCGTCACCCTTAAGTAGGTACATTCTACGTTTCGATTTATCAACTTTGACTAAGGTGACCACTTGCGACAGAGAGTCTGCCTCAGAAGAGGGACCGGTTAGAGTGTAAGACTGTTGAGAAGAGCTTTGAGGGGGACGTTTAGATGAACCTTGAGACAGCTGGGCAACTTGTTCGCCAGAGTTACTGCTAAGAACATCATCCACAATAATCACATGTTTGGAATTTGAGATCACTGAAGAGGTTGAGTTAGAGGAAGACGTTGAGACACGCTGAGAGTGAGCCGGTTTCGACTCGAATACAATGGTTTCGATTGCCGTCGCGTCAGAAATTATCTTTTCAACCACAACCTTTTCAGCTTGCACACTCGAAGCTACAAACAGTAAACACAGTGATAAAGGAAAAAATAGACGCACCTTTAGTTCTCCTCAAAGCGCATGGACATGGTTCGTGATTGAGTTTCCATGCCTAACGATTCATAGAAACCCTTAGCTTGCTGATTAAACTCCATCACTTCTAACCTAAGCTCAATAGCACCGCTCGCTTGCGCCCACTGATTAAACGACTTCATCAACGCTTTGCCGACGCCTTGGCTCTGAACCTGATCGTTTACCACAATCGTATTCACTCGCGCTATTTTGTGAGACTGAATGAAGCTTACCCCTTTATTCTGCGTTACCTTCCCCACCAAGAAACCAACAACCTGTTGAGCGTCAATCGCAACTAAGAAAGAGCCAACCGGATCAAGCATCAATCCCAACCAATATTCTTCACTATCAGCTAAGCCATGAGAAGCGGAAGCAAATACTATAGGGGCACCAAGATGATGTTGACGATTTATTTGCATAGAGAGCTCTAAGATCGAGCTAATATCAGTTACCTTAGCGTTCCGGATTTGCATATCACTACCTTTTTAAATTCAATAACACCTTAGCAAAAATAGCTTAGCTGTGCACCGTCCTACTCTTTTAACAAAACTTTCGAGCTAGAGCTTGATACCACTAATTACATGACACGATAACGAAGAACAGCTCCCAATTGGGAGCTGTTCTTATATCTAAATCTCGGTTCGTTCTAAACGAATGACGTAAAATCAATCAGATAAGAAACGATTAAAAACCGTTAAACATTTTGGGTCTGCTTTTTTTGATTATTACGGTATAGGTCAAATTGAACAAACCATTCATAGCGACATCTCTAAACTTACTTAAGAATTTTAGAGTTTTAATACGGAGTGATTTTTTTGTTCTAGAAGACCGATTCCCAATGACTGAGCCACCTTCTCCCCCGGTTAATCCTGCAGGAGATATTCCGTAAGTTGGTTGCTTATGAAGCCATACATTTCTAATAAATACATCTACTGGGTAGAGGAATCGTTCACTTTTTTCTATAAAAATTTTCGCCACATGCGGTGTGATCATATAGGCAGTGGTGCATAGTGGTGTTTTAATATGTCGCACTAGACTTTGTTCGTCATCGAGATTTTCAACGACATAATTATACTCTCTCTTAGTCGAATAATTTTCCAATCTCATAAAACCACACTCTTCAATATGCTTACTGGCAAATTGAACCGTTTTTTCAAATACATCGACATCAACAACAACATCGTCTTCGAAGACAATAACTGGTTGATTTAACTGAATGCATCTTTCCCACGCTAAATAGTGACTACCATAACACCCGATCTCACCAGGAACGGCGATCCTTCCATTTAGTGCATAAAAGGCGGTTTCATCATAGAAATCCATCAAAGGATGAGGTTTAGAGGACATAGCATCAACAGCACTCAACTTTTCAATATCTAGAGACTTAATATTTAAAAGTTGCTTTTGGCTGGATAAAAATCGTTCAGATTTACGTTCTAGCGCAATAATAAGAGATTTCACAGTAAAAAAACACCTATTGCTAATAATTTAACCCATAAGAAATTAATATAAATATCAACAAAAGTAACCCCCCTATTTCTCATAATTAGAACCAATCTAAAACAAATGTTGTTCATTATTCCAATTATGTTCAACTTCGTGACTCTGTAACGTAAATTGCTCCCAATCGATAACATTTATTGTCTTAAAATGTTATCAATTACTAAACAAAGTGATATTAAAACACCATAGGTTAATTGCGCGATTACATATAAATACAATTGCACACCAATTCAGCTTGTATAATATTTCTTAAGAATTGACGAGAGGATATAATCAATAGATCTTCATTCTTTGGGTATTGAGTCTTTTATATTAAACACTTCCAATAAACCACCAATTGAGAGAATACAATCGGTCACTGAAACTAACCTGCACCTCCCACCTCAGAAACAACACAACAAAAGACTTTATTATGATGCTCTACAAAGCTCAGGTATAGACGAGTTAATATTAATATCAGGCTAAAGATCTTGGAGAATTGTTCCGCAAATCTCAGAAACAATGCTAGCCATTGAGTGCTACTATCTTCATAGAATTAATATACTAACTATTGGATACCTTATGATTAAGTTCGCTGTAATTGGAACCAATTGGATTACAAAGAAATTTGTTCAAGCTGCTCATGAGTCACAATCAATGCAGTTGGCTGCTGTTTATTCACGAAATCTGGCCAGCGCGGCACAGTTCGCCCAAGAATTTAACGTTGAAACGACGTATGACTCACTCGACGCATTGGCAAATGACAACACAGTTGAAGCCGTGTACATCGCTTCACCAAACTCACTGCACTGCGAGCAATCTATCTTGATGATGGAACACGGCAAGCATGTCATCTGTGAGAAGCCTGTCGCATCGAATATTGAAGAAGCAACACACATGTTTGAGGTCGCTCAGAAGAACGGTGTGGTGCTGTTTGAGGCGTATAAATCTCAGTATCTACCGAACTTTGAGCAAGTTCAACTCGGCTTAAAAAAGATAGGCAAAGTGCATAAAGCGCACATCAACTACTGTCAATATTCATCGCGTTACCAGAAATACCTAAACGGCGAGAACCCAAACACCTTCAACCCAGCTTTCTCTAATGGTTCATTAGTCGATATTGGCTTCTACTGCGTAGCCGCGACTGTTGCTCTGTTTGGTGAACCTGAGAATGCACAGGCTTCGGCAAAGCTACTTGACTCAGGTGTGGATGCGCATGGCTGTGCGATCTTCCAGTATCCAGAATTTGATGTAACCCTTGCGCACTCTAAAGTCAGCGACTCTTACGTACCAAGCGAGATCCAAGGCGAACAGGGATCGATCATCATCGATCACATTGCAGAATGCACCGACGTTAAGATTCGCTATCGTGATGGCACGGTAGAAAACCTTACTCAAGCACAAAGAGAAAACTCCATGAGTTACGAGGCCCAAGCCTTTGCAAACTGCATTGCTGGTGACAAAAGTACACAAGCTCAAGCCAAACTACGTGCTTTAACCGTTGCCAAGTTAATTACAGATATGCGTCAACAAGTTGGTGTCGTTTATCCCGCCGACAAATAACACCCCAAGCATGTTAACCAACTGATTTTTAAGAAATGCCGATTTATGCATAACTAAATTTAATCTTTACGACAAATAACCGGATTAGTTGATTGGGATACCATCTGTTTAAATCCGCGTTCGATATCTGTCGTATTTATTTATTTTATTGAAGGTGTGTAAAGTGTTTTCAGTTGATGATCGCGTTGTTGCAACAAAAGGTGTTGAGCTAGGTGAAATGGTAGTAATTGGCCTAAGTGCTGGTGGTGGCTACGTTCATGTTACAACAGTAGAAGGCGCAATAATGACGCTTACTTACCCTGCAAAAGACCTTAAAAAAGCATAGTTAACCGCTCCGCTCTTTTAGTCGTCACTCTGCTAAAGGTAACAAAATTGAGGCTTTGGCTGACTTCATTCTTCTGCATTAGAGTGAGCAGCCAGAGCCTTTTTTGTGCCCGTGATTTACCCACCAGCTTCCCCACTAATTTACTCATTACCATAAAGTCCAATCCAACGGACAATAGAATTCAGTAAAGAGTATCTACACTAAATACTTATTGTCTGGTAGTGCATGCTGTTTATTAGTGCTAAGCGTTTACTGGAACTTGGCATTTATTGTGCTTAGTATTCGTAAGAGTTTCTGGTACATTAGCATTATCTTATGCTTGTAATGACCATGAATGAGGGAAGCTATGAAGCTTTACATTTACGACCACTGCCCTTTCTGTGCAAGAGTTGCCTACATTGCTCAATCTCTCGGCTTGAACATCGAACTTGTTTCTGTGGATTATGATGATGCCCAAACCCTTATCGATCTGATCGGTAAAAAAATGGTGCCCGTCTTACAGAAAGACGATGGTTCTATTATGGCCGAAAGCCTAGACATCATTGCTTATTTCATGGATTTGAAATCAAATGATGAGCAACGTGAACCTTCAGAGCAGGCTACTCTTTTCCAAAGCCGATCTTTCCCTCTTACTCAACAGATCGGACGCCCACGTTGGTGGAACCTCGACTTGGCTGAATATCGTTCGGCTGGAGCAAAAGAAGCTTGGCGTGTTAGTAAAGAGACCGAAGGCTTTAATTTTGAAGAGCTCTTAGAAAAGACCCCACAATACGTTCAACTGATTAACCCATTGCTGAAAGATGCAGAGCTTCTATTGGAGCTAGAGAATGGTGAATCATCGCTACCTTTGATTGATCAAGCTCTTTATTTCTCAATGCTTCGCGGTTTCTGTGTCGAACCAAGTATTGAATGGCCACCGGAACTTGATCACTGGATGGAACGCAAAAGCAAGGAGCTTGGTGTCGGGCTGCTTAAATAGACTAAAAACCGAAGCCTAGTGCTTCGGTTTTTATTTATGTTTCAAATTGATTTCTGACCCGTCCTAAATAAAGCGGACAATGCCCAAGCAGAAAATTGGAAAGTAGCATGAATCAGAACTCAAGAAGCTGAGAAACGGTTTGAATGGGATGAATCAAAATTGTCTTAGATATATAGAACGTCAAATTCCCATCACGACATCATGGCGCTCTTTTTGACCTTTATTCAATAAAAATAGACACTTACAAACCGCTTACATTTGTCTCATAATTACCACATATAGTTCAGTGACTTTATATAAAAGGAACTAACAATGAGGCTTAAACTTTTATCACTTGCTTTGATTTCCGCCGGATCAATTGCATCAGAAACAGAAACACTTTCCAATATTTCTACAGAACAAAGCGAAACGCTTTTAGTCACATCAAAATTTCACGGATACAAAACAGAGAATGATAGTGAATTTAGATATGTTGATACCGTTGATTTAAACGGCATAGATTGGGCTTTTTGGTACGGTGAAAACCGTTCACAATCAAAGCCAAAAACAAACCTTATTAGCGATGTAAAAACATTTGGTGAGTTTGAATTCCAAGCTCAAAAACCAGCTCACGGCAATGAATACTTATGGAACAGTGGCAGCTCTAGAGATTTTCTGGGCGAATCAAATCATGCCATTCTCGTCAAGCATGGAGGTGGCTTTGAGTTTACCGTAAAGCCCGGCAAAGCTGGAGAATTCAAGCTAGATCTGTATACACATAACTGGCTTGCTATGTCAGAGTTCACAGCATGTTTGAAAAATGACTGTGTAACCATTACAAACTACTACCCGTCGCACATATCAACGACAAAGAACAGTGTCGAGTTTTCAACTCATACGACAACAGATGAGCTAACAATCACATATAAAGCAAAGAACGATCAATTCAGCTGGAAAGATAACGCCCCTTACCATGCGCTAGAAGCAATCAATTTAAGTGAGGTGAAATAATGAAAAAGCTATTAGTTGCAACAGCGGTTTTAGCCTCATTTTCTGCAAACGCTGGTTTGACCCGGCTTGATCGATCAGTTCAACAACACAAAGAATTTGCATTGCAAACAAAGTTTGATTTTGCTTGTAAGATGAATGCAGGTTCAGCAACGCTAATTGACCCGTTTTGGGTCATCACTGCAAGCCATGTAAGCGGCTCGAAATCTGACGGGTATCAAAACACTGTGACCTGTTATTCATACGAGAAAGACGAAAACGGCGTTTATCAGCAAATAACGCACAAGGTTGCGAGCACTAATCCGGCGGGTCAATTGGGAGAATACAATTTCCCGTATAAAAATGATCGCGGTTTTGGTGATTTCGCCCTTGTTCGACTAGATACGCCGATCACAGAAATCGAGCCAGCAAAACTACCTAAAGAGGGGATGTTTGATTACTCGAAAGTTTACCAGGTTAATCAAATTGGTTACGGCAATTACAACCACAGAAACGGCGGAACTAAACAGGTAATGCACAGTGAATATGAAGATCGCTGGCTTGCTGAATATTCATATGATTTCCGTACATTAGAAAAGACGGACTTAAACTGGCTTACTATTCATGGTGATTCAGGTTCAGGCATCACCATTGAAAAAGACGGTGAACTTTACTTAATAGGTGAGATTGGTTTGCAGTATAGCACCAGTGAAATCGGCGGCTGGACTGATACATTTGATGATGTGATCGCGCGTTTACCATTCATTCACAAGACGATGAAAGAGCATGGTTTTAGCTATGCCGAGCCAATTGATTTTGACGCTATCAAATGGACGTCGGAAACCCAAAACGATATTGATAACTTGCATGCATTTTATTCTTACTGGCGCGCTAGCAACGTTGATTTCAATGAAACAAAATGGCTAAATGATGGAAGTATTCAAAGCGCGTTCTATGCGACAGAGAGCGATAGCTACACGATTGAAACAGTAATAGAAAAAGGGCAAAAGCCTTTTGATGTATTTATTGATGGTCGACAAGTTGCTCACAATGTAGACGCAACTGATCAGGCTTTGAAACTTACTCTAAACGCATTTAAAGCAAAAGGCGATTTAGTGAAAGTAGAGTTTAAATTGATTGAACCAGGTGAGAACTTAACTATAGATCATTTTTTGGTTAAGTCGGTTGAACAGTAATATTTGATGATTAGCCCCAGCCTTATGGCCGGGGCTTTTTATTAAAATACACTTAACTTGGGTTTCACGTTTACGGCTTTATCAGAAATAGGTTGTTATTTTCAGGGACGCTGATGAAATTGCCACCTCGAATAAAGCAGCAAGATCGCTAGAGCACAAACGAAAGATCAAAGAAGTCGGCGTCTCAACCCTGTACGTTCCAAGATTCGTGTCGAAATCTCTTCAACAGACAGTGACGAGGTGTTGATGTATGGAATGGCTTCACGTCTGAACAAACCTTCTACCGTTTGCAGCTCATACAAACATTGAGAGTCACTTGCGTACTCACTGCCTGCTAATCGATTTTCACGGATCTCGGTCAGCCTTTCCGCATCAATCGTCAAACCAAACAGCTTATGACGATATATCTCAAATTCCGGTAGCAACCTTAAGCGAGCAATATCATCATGGATAAACGGATAATTTGCGACGCGTAAACCAAACTGCATTGCCATGTACAAGCTCGTTGGCGTTTTACCGCTGCGAGAGACACCCAACAAGATAATGTCTGCCTCTTCCAAGCCTTTTAAAGTAATGCCGTCGTCGTGCGCTAACGTGTATTCGATAGCAGCAATACGGTCGAAGTATTTGTCCGAGTCTTTATTAACGCTACGAGAACGCTGCAGCTTCGGCTTAGGCGCCATTTTCGTATCATCTTGCACTTTCTGCACGATACTCTCTAACACGTCATAACAATGCGCAGGCGCATCTAACAGCTTGAGTTTTATCTCCGGAATCACAATCGAGAAAAAGACCAAAGGTTCATGGCCTGTTGCTCGATATGAAATCTCGATCTCTTTCAATAAATCAGAAAGTTTGTCTTCACTTTCGACAAACGGGAAGGTTTTTTCATTAGCTTCGAATGGGAATTGACCTAGAACAACATGCCCTAAAGTCTCACATGTTATGGCCGTTCCATCAGAAACATAGAATACATCACGACTTTGGATATCAATTTGCATTTTTTATTTAATGTTTAAAATTATTTTGAGTAGGATGGGAACCATAATATATATAACGAAACCCTGCTGACTATTACGTCCCCCACAGCTTTAGAAAATAATTTACATTTTTTTAAACTGATACGTAATCGTTTGCCTTTAAATCCCTACAATGCTTGCTATGTTTCTGGAGAAATAAATGCAAAATAACACCCTATGGTTCAATGGCCTTTCCATGGAAGATGTCGACAAAGTCGGCGGTAAGAATGCTTCACTTGGCGAGATGGTTTCTAACCTAGCCAACGCTGGCGTATCAGTACCTAATGGTTTTGCTACCACATCTTATGCGTTTAATAACTTTCTTGACTACAAAGGTCTTGATGAGCGCATCCACCAACTCCTTGATGAACTTGATGTTGAAGACGTTGACGCACTGCGTAAGACAGGTGCAACAATTCGACAATGGGTTCTAGACGCACCCTTCCCAGAATCACTAGAGCAAGATATCCGTGATAACTACCGCGAACTGATTGAAGGCAACGAAGAATTGTCTGTTGCGGTTCGCTCATCGGCAACAGCTGAAGACCTTCCAGATGCTTCTTTTGCAGGCCAACAAGAAACCTTCCTTAACGTGAAAGGTATCGATGCGGTTATCGAAGCAACGAAACACGTGTTCGCTTCACTGTTTAACGATCGCGCCATCTCTTACCGAGTACACCAAGGCTTTGATCACCGTGGCATTTCATTGTCTGCGGGCATCCAGCGCATGGTTCGCTCAGACAAAGCTTCTTCAGGTGTGATGTTCACGCTTGATACTGAATCAGGCTTCGACCAAGTGGTATTCATCACCTCTTCTTGGGGCTTAGGTGAAATGGTCGTGCAAGGCGCGGTGAACCCAGATGAGTTCTACGTTCACAAGCCAATGCTAGAAGCGGGTCACTACCCAGTGGTTAAAAAGACGTTTGGTTCCAAGTTGATCAAGATGATCTACTCAACCAACCAAGAGATCGGCAAGCAAGTTGATATCATCGACACAGATACTCAAGAGCGTAACGAGTTCTCACTGAACGATGAAGAGATCAAAGAATTAGCAAAACAAGCGATGATCATCGAGAAGCACTACCAACGTCCAATGGACATTGAGTGGGCAAAAGATGGCATCGACGGCAAGCTTTACATCGTTCAAGCTCGTCCTGAGACAGTATGTTCTCAAAGTGACCAAAATGTCATTGAGCGTTACGAGCTAAACAACAAGGCGGATGTCTTGGTTGAAGGCCGCGCTATCGGTCAGCGTATCGGTTCAGGCCCTGTTCGCTTGGTCGACTCTCTAGACCAAATGTCACTGGTTCAAGAAGGCGACGTACTGGTCACTGACATGACAGACCCGGACTGGGAGCCTGTGATGAAGAAAGCCTCTGCGATTGTGACTAACCGTGGTGGCCGTACTTGTCACGCAGCAATCATTGCTCGCGAGCTAGGTATCCCTGCAATTGTTGGTTGTGGTACCGCGACAAACAGTCTGAATGACGGCGACACCGTAACAGTGTCATGTTCAGAAGGCGAAACAGGTTACGTTTACAACGGCGAACTCGGCTTTGAAATCAAACGTTCTGAGGTTGATGAGCTACCAATGCTGCCAACTAAAGTAATGATGAACGTGGGTAACCCAGATCGTGCCTTCGACTTCGCTCAAATCCCGAACGAAGGTGTTGGACTTGCTCGTCTTGAATTCATCATCAACAAGATGATTGGTATTCACCCTAAAGCTCTGTTGAACTTCGATGAGCAAACGGATGAGATCAAAGCTGAAATCAACCAGCGTATTCGTGGCTACAAAGATCCTATCGATTTCTACGTAAGCAAGCTAACAGAAGGCATCGCGACTATCGCTTCTGCATTCTGGCCTAAGCGTGTGATCGTACGTATGTCTGACTTCAAGTCGAACGAATACAGCAACCTTGTTGGCGGTAAAACATTTGAACCACATGAAGAGAACCCAATGCTAGGCTTCCGTGGTGCATCTCGTTACATATCTCCAGTATTTGAAGACTGTTTCGAGCTTGAAACTCAAGCGCTAAAACGTGTACGTAACGAGATGGGACTGAAGAACGTTGAAATCATGATCCCATTCGTTCGTACTCCGAGCGAAGCAGCATCGGTTATCGATATTCTGGCTAAGTTTAACCTACGCCGTGGCGACCAAGGTCTGAAAGTCATCATGATGTGTGAGCTTCCATCGAATGCGATTTTGGCTGAGGAATTCTTGAAGTACTTCGATGGCTTCTCTATCGGTTCAAACGACATGACACAGCTGACACTTGGCCTAGACCGAGATTCAGGTGACGTTGCTCACTTATTCGACGAGCGTAACCCAGCAGTGAAAGCGATGCTGAAAATGGCTATAGATGCAGCAGCTAAAGCGGGTAAATACGTAGGCATTTGTGGCCAAGGCCCATCTGACCATGACGACCTAGCTGAATGGTTGATGGAACAAGGCATCAGCTCGGTTTCACTAAACCCAGATACGGTTATCGACACGTGGTTGAAGCTTGGTAACGTTGCGAACAAGTAACGCTTAGCGTCAACAAGTAGATATAAAGTCAACAAAGCCAGTCATTGCGACTGGCTTTTTTGTTCACCGAAAGCCAACAAAGATAACCTGCCTAGCATAACAAACATTGGTATCGCGCTGACCTTACGTTATCCTTTACACAATTCTTCATTGAGAGGTTTGTCACCAATACAAACCTAACTTCAAGACCGATAAGAGCGTTATGAATTCTACTACCGCAACTCCCTCGCCTTCTCTTGGCCGACAACTCTATACAATGACGTGGCCAATGCTGTTTGGGGTGCTTTCTCTAATGAGCTTCCAGCTTGTCGACAGTGCTTTTATTGGCCAACTGGGCGTACTGCCGCTCGCTGTTCAAGGTTTCACGCTTCCAATACAGATGATCATCATCGGTATTCAGGTCGGGTTAGGTATCGCGACAACCGCGGTAATCGCGAGAGCCATTGGCGCGAATGAAACGCGCTACGCTAAGCAGCTTGGTGGATTAGTGATTGCGATGGGCAGCGTGAGTGTCGCGCTTTTCTCCGTCATCATCTATCTGCTGCGAGGGCCAATTTTACAATTGTTGGATGCGCCACCGACAGTATTACCGATCATTGATTCTTATTGGATCTATTGGCTAGCCAGCTCTTGGACAGGTGCACTGCTCTACTTTTTCTACAGTGTGTGTCGTGCTAATGGTAATACCATGCTGCCCGGTTCAATGATGATCGCGACCAGTATCATCAACTTGATATTGGACCCGATTTTCATCTTTACGCTCGACATGGGCATCAATGGAGCCGCCATTGCGACCATCTTAGCGTTCGGTGCGGGTATCTTTATCGTTGCACCAAAGGTCACCAAGAAGCATTGGATGACCTTCGACTGGCACGACCTCGACATCAGCAAGAGTGTTCGCTCCATTGGTAACATCATGGGGCCTGCGATGATCAGTCAATTGCTGCCACCCGTTTCATCCATGTTTGCGACTAAACTGCTTGCTGGCTATGGCACCGCTGCCGTTGCAGCTTGGGCGCTAGGTTCACGTTTTGAATTCTTCTCGATTGTCGCTGTGCTAGCACTAACGATGTCGATGCCTCCGATGATTGGCCGCATGTTGGGAGAAAACAACCTAGGTAACATACGCAAGCTCGTTAAGATTGCAGTGATGTTCGTATTGGGTTTCCAATTAGTGATTGCACTGGTGACTTGGTTGTTCTCAGGCGGACTGGCAAGCCTAATGACCAGTGAAAAAGAAGTCTCGACGATTTTAAACTATCACCTACTGATCGTACCTATTAGCTTAGGGCCATTAGGAATCTGTATGCTGATGGTTTCTGTCTCTAACGCTCTGGGCAAGTCCTACACCGCCTTGACGATTTCAGCGCTGCGCCTGTTCGCCTTCTTCTTACCTTGCTTGTGGGTTGGCTCTCAGCTTGCGGGTATTGAAGGCCTATTCTGGGGCGCAATGGCAGGTAATGTGCTTGCTGGCACCTGTGCATGGTTTATGTATCAGCGCGCGCTAAAACAAGTCGAGCTTAAACTGCCAGGCTAATAATCAAACAGAACACTCCAAAATAAATAAAGCAGCAACTTCAGCTGCTTTTTTAGGATCTAAATCCTAGCTTGCATCCTATTAAAAAGCTGTTTTTTGTGAATTTAACTCTCTAATACAACCTCATTTTCAATTAACCACCTATCTTTACTCACCACCACATTCGCAAGGTAAATTCTTGATTGCCATGCATTTACAATACCAATCAATCCGACTTTTTGCCTTTCCTTATAACTTGTCCTAGATCATCAAAGGGTTCAAAAATGCAACCTTTGGTTTTAAATATGTAAACCTTGATGCGGTTTAAGAAATTAAACCTCATTTGGCTACCTTTGGTGATCTTGTTCAAATTCCGCTCGTGATATATGTCTAAAACTTACGATTTGTTGATGTTTTGAACGCTCGCTTCAGGTTTACAGAAGTTTACCGCATCTTGCGGGGGTACCACCAAAGGGGTAGATTTCAGTCATTGAGTTCAAAAATGTAAACCGAAATCATGAATGTAAAACAAGTTCGATTCACCGATGAAGACAGAGAATGCTTAAGCAATTACTTCCGCTTAGCAGACACTATCGCCGATTTGATTGGTCCTTACTGCGAAGTGGTCATCCATTCATTTGAAAGCTTAGAAAACTCAGTCGTGAAGATCGTCAATGGTCATCATACGGGTCGTGAAATTGGTTCACCGATCACCGATTTAGGTTTACGCATGTGGAGCACGTTCGAGAAAACTGGCGAAGTTTCTCCGAAGAGCTATTTCACCAACGCAGCAGATGGGTCCCTACTGAAATCAACCACCTGTGTGCTGGCTGGTCCACAGCAAAAACCTATCGGCATGCTGTGTATCAACATGAACTTATCTTTCCCATTCCCAGAAATCGTCAAAACGTTGATGCCGCAGTGCAATGTGCCGCAAACCATTGTAAGCGAGACATTCAGCAACAATGCAAACGACGTCATTCAACAAGCATTGAGTTCAGCCATTAACGAGGTTGACCAAGACGAGTCGGTTTCCTTCAAAGGTCGTAATAAAGCCATCATCCGTTGCTTATTTGATAACGGCGTATTTGAGCTAAAAGAGACGACTACACAAGTATCAGAGCAGCTTGGGATCAGCCGTCAGGCGGTTTACAAGTTTATCCGTGAATTTAAATCAGAATAAAACCAATAATTTAGGAGTTACATCGTGAAACAGATCATTGCCACTGAACAAGCACCTGCAGCTATCGGCCCTTACTCACAAGGTACGTCTTACGGCGACATGGTTTATACATCAGGCCAATTACCTCTCGTTCCAGAAACCATGAAGTTTGTCGAGGGCGGCATCAAAGAGCAGGCTCGTCAATCTCTTGAGAATTTGAAGGCTGTTTTAGAAGTAAGCGGGGCTGGCTTAGACACAGTATTGAAGACTACCTGCTTCCTATCAGACATGGAGAACTTCGTTGCCTTTAATGAAGTGTATACCGAGGTGTTTGGGACTGAGAATGCACCTGCTCGCTCTTGTGTTGAAGCAGCACGACTACCAAAAGACGCACTGGTTGAAGTTGAAGCCATCGCATACAAAAAATAACCGATTTAGGTATTAATGGGTATCATAGGAGATTCTCATGAGCGTTTCATTTATCGCATTAAGCGTACTGTTCTTTGGGTTCTACGCACTGCTGTCGAACTTCAAAAAGCAAAAGAAAAGTTTTAACTTCCGCGTACTGAGTGCGCTTGCTGCTGGCTTGTTGTTCGGTGGCGCAATTCAACTTGTTTTCGGTGTCGGCAACGTTGCGACATCTGGCTTTGCTGAACTGATTTCCGTATTCGGTAAAGGCTACATCAAACTTCTACAAATGATCGTTATCCCACTGGTATTCGTGGCGATGATCTCTTCGATCATGAACGTCGAAGGCGGTGGTGCGCTATCTCGAATCGCACCAAAAATCATCGGTATTCTACTTTTCACTTGTGCAATCTCAGCAGCCGTTGGTATCGCAAGTATTTACCTATTTGGTATCGATGCGAACGCGCTAGTAAGCACAATCGGCACAAACAGCGCGATTGAAGCTCGCGGTGATTCTCTGGTCGCAACACAAGATGCAATGGCGAGTAGTGGTCTGTCTGGTATGGCTCTGTCTATCATTCCAACCAACATCTTTGACATGCTAACGGGGTCTCAACGTACTTCTACGTTATCAACTGTACTGTTCGGTATGTTCCTTGGTTACTGCATCCTTCAAGTGAAAAACCGTAAGCCAGAGAAAGTGCAAAACTTCGTTGATTTCATCAACTCTGCAAAAGAAGTGGTGCTTTCAATGGTACGTGAAATTCTGAAGCTAACGCCTTACGGTGTATTCGCTCTGATGACTACGTTCATGATGACCAACGACCTGTTCGCACTAGCAGAAATGGGCCGCTTCCTTCTAGCAAGCTACGTAGCAATTGGCGTTATGTTCGGCATCCACTTCGTGATGGTGTCAATGTTCGGCCTTTCTCCTGCCAAGTTCATGAAGAAAATCTGGCCAGTACTCGTGTTCGGTTTCGGGTCTCGTTCAAGCATGGCAGCTATTCCACTAAACGTTGAAACACAAACTCAGCGCCTAGGTGTAGACGAAGAAACAGCAAACATGTCAGCGACATTCGGTACCAGTATCGGTCAAAACGGTTGTGCCGGTATCTACCCAGCAATGCTAGCAATCATGGCGGCACAGGTCATGGGCATGCCTGTAGACTTGAGCTTTATCCTACAACTGATCGCTGTTATCGCAATTGCTTCATTCGGTATCGCGGGTGTTGGTGGCGGTGCAACGTTCGCAGCAGTAGCGGTACTGACCATCATGGGTCTAGACATCACAGTAGTCGCGATTCTAGTGTCTATCGAAGCGCTAATTGACATGGCTCGTACCGCGCTGAACATCTCTGGCTCTATGTTGTCAGGCGTTCTTACAGCGAAGAAGAATGGCTCACTGGATACTGAACAATACGACGCTGACGTTACAGCGACAGTATCAAAAGAAGCAGCAGTATAATTCTCAAACTTAATTAAGAGCACTCCACGTGAGTGCTCTTCTGTTTTTCCTGAGTTCAGGTTATTTAGGTAGTAAATATGAAAGTTGTTGTTATAGGCGGTAGCGCCGCGGGGATGAGTTTCGCAGCAAAATACAAACGTAATCAACCATCAGACGAAGTCATCGTTTTAGATAAGCGTAGCTACATCTCTTTCGGAGCCTGTGGCCTACCTTACTTTGCAGGCGGCATGTTTGATGACACCGAACGGATGATCTCCCGTACACCAGAACAAGCCATCAAATCAGGTTTAGATGTTCGTGTAGACACAGGAATGGTGTCGTTCGACCGCACTGAAAAGCAAATTACGGTGCGTCACCAAAATGAAGAAAGCGTCATCGATTACGATATGTTGGTCATTGCAACAGGTGCACGACCAATCGTTCCACCATTCGGTGAATTCAATCCAGAACACGTATACACACTAACAAGTATGGAAGATGGCTTAGCAGTCAAAGAAGCGCTTAAAGACGATAACAAACAACGCGTGTGTGTCATCGGTGCAGGCTTTATCGGGCTGGAAGTCTTTGATGCGGCACATGGCTTAGATAAGCACGTGACGATTATCGAACGTGAACAACACATCATGAGCCGTCAGTTCAGCCCAGAGATCATTGAAGTTGTCGAAGGTGCAATTCGAGAATCCGGCGCTGACCTTAAAACAGGGTGCAGCGTGTCTGCGATTCGCGATGCCGAGCAAGGTGGTTACATCGTAGAAACCGACAATGGCAACGTAGAAGCCGATGTCGTGATCCTGTCACTCGGTTTCAAACCAAACACGGAAGCATTCGAATTACCAAAAGCTCAAAATGGCGCGTTGTTGGTAAATGAATATGGTGCCACTGAAGACGCTTACATCCATGCTGTAGGTGACTGTGCCGTTGTCCATCATATGGCACTAGGCAAACCCGTTTATGTTCCTCTAGCAACCACAGCCAACAAACAAGCGCGTATGATGGCAGACAAGCTAGCAGGTAAAGATACCTATATGTCAGGCTTCTTGGGGTCGTCTTGTTTGAAAGTACTCGATTACGAATTGGCGTGTACCGGCGTATCTGAACTTCTGGCGAAAGAACACAGCTTGGACGTCAAAGTATCAACGATTTCAGATAAGAACCAAACCGATTACTACCCAGGCCAAGAAGACATCAAGGTGAAGTTGGTTTATCACCCAGAAACTAAGGTCCTTTTAGGTGGTGAAATCGTAGGTAAGAAAGGAGCCGTTGGCCGCATCAATGCACTGGCCGTAGCGATCACAGCCAAGATGACTACTCAACAACTAGGCTACATGGATTTCTGTTATGCCCCACCTTTTTCACGTACTTGGGATGCTTTAAACGTGGCGGGTAACGTCGCTAAATAAGCGAGCTGATTGTACAAATTCCAAAGAGTATTCATTGAGACATCAAAGCAGAGCGATTACGCTCTGCTTTTTTAATGCCTTAACTCTACGAACCTTATAACTAGATAATATAACGACTTATCTAGTGTTTTTGAGCTCTCTTTTAGCAAATTCAAGATGTAAAAAAGCCCGCTGATTTCTCAGCGGGCTTTTCAATGGTGGTGGAGGGATAGGGATTTGAACCCTAGAACCGCTATTA
>NZ_JBFSRZ010000037.1:0-47404 GCF_041466065.1 Vibrio sp. 10N.239.312.C11 | reverse complement strand
CAACTCTTTGATTTCAAGTTTGTCAGCTTTAGCCTGCTTCTTTGCTTCAGCTTCCTGCTCTTTACTCGACTTAAACCCTTGCATACATTCGCTGCGCCAACTTTGGATTTGTTCAGGGAAAAGACCTTTTTCACGACAATATTGGCTGAGTTCACTTTCGGTCATCGAGTAAGACTCGGCAACAATGGCGAGTTTAGTTTGAGCAGACCACTGCTCTGATGAAGTGTTGCTATTTGGCACGGCGGCTCCTGAACGTCTGAGTTGCTGGCGCCAATGATACAGGGTCGCAGTGCTAATTCCTTCCTCTTCCGACACTTCTTTAACTGACATCGAATAGGGAGGCAACAGCTTCTTCAATATAGCTTCTTTTCTTTCTACTGAGATACGAGACACAATTACTCTTTATCGCCCAAACTGGTTAAATTTTAACAGTGACAACTATCCTGCCAGAGGGGGCTAATATACGACTGACAAAAAAGTTGCATTAAAATATATAAAATAAAAAAAATCTCGCTATAAAAACAAAAAATACCATTAAAAACAAACCTCAAGCTAATTTTTGGTATTCTTTGATATAAAAACCTTTGATTTTTTGATTTTCCAATCATAAAAACAGCATTAGACACTTAAGCTACAAACGACTTTCTAGACCATTCTGCGACATACCATTAACTTAGAAACATCCTGTAACATAATGAACCGTACTGAAATATTTAGCCTTGTGAAACAATTCCCAATTTGAACTAGGATAAGTTGCTTTATTAATTATTGGCTATTGCTTTATTGAAAGTTCACTAGAGAAAATACAAAAAAAGGGCAACCAATCCGTGACTGGTTGCCCTAATACAAGTTAGTACATTCTTATTTGAAGCAAACCTCAGCCCAACGTGCTAGGCCTGAAGTTACGGAACCAAAATAGTTACCACTCACAATTGGCACATTCGGTACGGCTTGTTGTACTGCTTCTCGAAGAATAGGAGAACGGGCAGAACCGCCCGTCATGTAGATGACATCTGGCTTTTTCTGACCTTGTTGAATCGCTTCTTTGACCAATTCAATCATCTTAGATTTTGGCGTTTCAATCGCTTCAATCATCTGCTCAACGGAGATATCCACTTCAATCAGATCTGATGCAACATTGATTGCTGTTCGATATTGGGAGGATTCTGCCAATGCAATCTTGGCTTCTTCCGCCCGACGCACAATGCTGTAACCTAAAGTATCGTGATAGACCTTCATTAAACGGTCTAACTTTTGAGGCTCTGAAGCTTCTTTACGAAGTAACTTTAACGCGGCTAGGTTTTCCCTTGAATAGAAGTTTTTTTGAGCTTCTACATTGTTTATCGCAATTGGATTCCAGAATTGAGTCAACGGCATATCGATACCCGAAATACCCTTACTACCCATACCGAAAGGTGACATCAATTGTTTGAAGGCAAGGTAAATATCAAGATCATTACCCCCTACCCTTTGTCCACTGTGTGCTAACAAGCTTTGGGTGCGGTTCGCTTTACCAGACCAACTTGGCCCCATTTCTAACAATGAGCAATCAGTGGTACCACCACCAATATCGACAACCAATACCGTTTGGTTTTCAGTCAGAGTACTTTCGTAATCAAGGCCTGCAGCGACCGGTTCAAATTGAAAGGCTATATCAAGGAAACCTGCACGTTTGGCTGCACGTGAGAGTATATCTTCGGCTTGTCGGTTTGCTTCTTCACCACCACGACCGTGGAAGTTAATTGGTCGGCCAATAACAGCTTGTTTGATCGGCTCTTGAGTCGTAATTTCAGCTTGATGCTTGATATTCGCCATCATGGCACACACTAAATCTTCGAAGAAACTCACCTGGACATCATGTAATCCACTGGCACCAAGGAAAGACTTGGGGGACTTAACGTAATAAACGTCACGAGGGTCTTCCAAATAGAGGTCCAATGCAGCCTGACCAAATGCCATGTCTTCTGGCACTAGGTCGATACTCTCTTCTCGGTTCAGAGCGATAGCACGTCGCAACACCTGGTCACCAATCGCATCACTCGGTTTGATATTCAAATGGCGAAATAGGTGCTCAGAAACGCTCTCACGAGTAGGTGCAAATACAGTTGAGGGAATATAATGGTTGCTACCTTCCAATGGTAACAGGCTTGGTTCTCCATCAACCATCGCCGCGACAGAACAGTTCGCTGTTCCATAATCAAATCCAATAAACATAATATCCCCCACTCAACAAAAGGGTCGAGATGCTACATGAAAAGCCTTTAAATTACGAGGTCATTTGTCGATTTTACTTAGGGTCTGTTGACCTTTCGTGGTTAAATTTTTGTTCGAGATAGAATCGTTTTAGGCGCGGCAAGATGTATGTAGCCTAGTCATTCTAAGTAAATACATCTTAACAAAGTATAAAACGATTCTAACCGAACCCTTCGGGCAGCCTTTGTGGTTCATTTCTACTGTGTTATCGGCTTCTCATGTAGGCTAGCTACACTTCAAAGCCTCTGCCTTGTAGAAATTTCCCACAAAGTGCTGCAAAAATCAGCTCGAAAGATCAACAGACCCTTGTGTTTTTGGTTTGATGACTCTTAAAAAGGAAACAAATATGCTACATTTCAGCCCAAATGAATCATGGGTTAGATAGATGAAAACACCTTGCCGAGCGGCTTGTAAAAATAATGGCGGAATGTGCAGTGGCTGCTTTCGAACAATGGATGAAATTATAGGTTGGAAAGGCTTATCTGAAGACGAACGAACGTCAGTCATGGATAACCTTAGTGGCGAGAGTTCGACTCACCAATGTCCGCAGTGTCATGAGCCAGCTCAATGCGATATTAGTGCGGGTAAAGAGACGTGTTGGTGTTTTGAGTTAGAGAAGCGTGATACTAGCAACATTCCAAAAACTGGTGCGTGCATGTGCCGTAAATGCCTGTCTGCCTTGCCTATTCAGTAGCTTACGAACCTAGTCAAGAGTTTTCATACATAATCAACAGCTTGCAAACATAATCAATAGCTTACAAAGCTACTCAGCAGCTTACGAGCCTGTTCATCATATACAAAAAAGCGAGAGGTTGTTCTCTCGCTTCAAGATACGACATTAAGTTTCGACCTACTACTTACTACTTACTACTTACTACTTACTAATAGTTATCTAGTTAGTGGTTACTTCGATTTTGCAATCAGCGCAGGCTGAGAAAACTGTACTCCGCTCCAGCCATGAGTCATGAAGTTACGAATATTTTGATGGTCAGTGTTCTCGGGAAAACCTAATACGTCATTACGATAAAATTGACCAAAACAAGCAAGTGTTTGCTCTGCAGATAGACCTTGCTCTAAACCAAAAGCAAAAATCTTACACGAACCATTATTCTGCCCAGTGGCATTCACTACATCGCCATTACGAAATTCACTCTCAGCAAAATCATAATGAGCTTCTATCACTTGTATTGTGTCTTCAAATTGCACGCTTTCTGGGGTATCAGCCAGAGTATTCAATAAGGTTTGCAGTTCCATTTAATATTTCTCCATCAAGTACATATCTGAAGCAGTGTATCTTGTTTTTCAGCAAGAGTAAGCCGTTGTTTCCTTTAATCCGTTATTCATTTTTTTGACGTCCATGACTAATTACTTCAATGAAACTAATGACATAGTTTTATCAGAGCGTTATATTATTTTATCAAACGGTCAATATTGTTTAGTAACGAATATGCATAAAGACAGAAGGTTAGAACTGTTCAGATACCTTAAACCAGGTACAAAAACAGTGGGTGTATTGGAGTTTGGCCTAGATGACTCAATCCAGATAAGTACACTTTATATCGGACACAAAGAAGATCAGTACCTTATACTTGAACTTTCAAAAAAAGCGACCGAAGCACTAACGCTAAGAAAGCTCATCAACGTTGATATTGTTGTTCGTGCTATTACCGATACTGAACTTGGACACATTGTCGCGTTTAAGACGACTGTACTGGCCCGCATCACCTCGCCAGCACACCTTATCTTCCTTCGCCCTCCCTCAAGCTTTGCGAACAAACCGATCCGTGAACATGAACGGTATAAGATGCGTCTCAGCTGTGAAGTCACCGTTGATACTCTATCACTAGATGCCACTCTGGTTGATTTTTCAGCTTCAGGCTGCGGTATCTATCTTACTCAACAGTCAGATATCGATGTGGGCTGGAAGATAAAAGTAAATTCCAATTTAAATGAACATTTGGATGACGATCTGGTTTACACCGTGGTGAGTAAGAAAAGGCAAAAACAAGGCTGGCTATTAGGCATTCAGTTTCCTCAACACCTAAATATGAGTGATGAGTTGAAAACGCTTCTGTTGGAACAAGCTTTTGTAACTGGCTCTATCTAAATACACGCTAACAGGAATACAAGCTAAAGGGAATACAGATACAAAAAGAGCTCTTACTCAGCTCGAAACCCGTAAAACTTATTCAATTTTATCAATTAGATAACGCCATTTACAACCAGTTAAAGAGCACCATTTAATCTTCAGCTTAATGCTGAGTATCATCCCAGTACAATTGTTTGAAATGAACAAAAGCTTTGTGCAACGACGCTTCTTTTATCGGTTTTACGATCACGTAATTTGCTCCAGCAGCCATGAATCTATCTCTTGTTGACTCTTGAGCATCGGCAGTACACGCATAAATCGGAGCTGTTACGCCAATTTGCTCTCTTAGTTGCTGTGTGGTTTCAATCCCACCAAGATTAGGGAGTTGATTATCCATTAAGATAAGATCGTAAACCGTGCTTTTTGCTAGCTCTATCGCTTCCAAGCCACCTTTTGCCCAAGTAACCACCATCCCATACTTTTTGCAAAATGCCTGTGCGATAAAGGCGTTGGTGTGATTATCTTCCACTAGCAGCACTTTCAACGAACGATTAAACAACGCCTCAGGCTCCATGTCGGCTTGTTTCTTAACGTCGGCTAACAGAGGCTTGGAGTGTAACTCCACTGGGATTTCTACAATGAACTCAGACCCCTGATCTTTAACGCTTCGGACTTGAATGTCTCCCTCCAGCATATCGACAAGGTTCTTTACAATCGTAAGTCCAAGTCCTGTACCACCATACTCCCGAGTCGTCGTTTCTTCTGCTTGAACAAAAGGTTCAAAAATAGCATCGATCTTACTCTCATCAATACCGATGCCACTGTCTTTTACTCGAACAATCAAGCTAGCGTAATCAGTATTCAAGATACTTTCGATTTCAAAACTGACGGAAATACTGCCTTGATGTGTGAACTTAAGGGCGTTGCTCAGTAAATTAAACATGATCTGGTTCAAGCGAACCTGGTCGGTGTTTATTTCGATGTCATCAACCAAGTGATTCACAATGGTGAACTCGACGGATTTATCCTCACAAAGTGGGCGATAGATGCTATCTAAGGTGTTAACCAACTCTCCTAGAAAGAAATCTTTCTTCTGAATATTGAATTGTCCCTGCTCTATCTTAGAGAAGTCCAAAATATCGTTTAGTACCGCCAATAGATGTTCTGCACTATGACAAAGTACATCAACCTGATCACGGTTATCTTCACTGTGTATTGAACGTTTAAGCAACTGAGAGACACCGAGGATACCATTCAGTGGCGTACGAATTTCGTGACTCATTTTAGCGAGGAAGTCTGCACGCACACTGGCAAGATGCTCTGCCTCTTCACGCGCTCGATCTGCCTGTCTTTCTGCTTCTATAAGTTTAGTAATATCTTGACCTTGCACCACCACACCGCTGATGCCGTGTTCAACACGGATTGCAGACATGTTCCAGCGAAAAACCTTCTCGCCGATTGGCACATTAATACCCGTTAGTTTCGAGCCTTGAACCACCATCTGGATATTCGGCAGCATACGGAGCTCAAACTCTCGAGCCATTGCACCATAGTTATCATCTTCATCAAATAGCGCCATACGAGCCGCTGGGTTCATCTGAATTAAGTCACCTTTTTCGGACCAAACCAAAATTGGAGAATGCGCAAAATTAAACAGATCTTGAAATTTTTGGTGTTGCTCAGATAAGCGCTCAAAAGTATCTTCCAACGTGCAGCCAATGTGGTGAAATTCGAAAATATTTGAACCATCAAACTTGCTGAATTCTTCATTGCCACTTGCAGAGCGAGTGAATTCCATTAATTTATCAAGTTCTGCCGCGACTCTTCTTTGAATCCAAGCTCGCGCAAGGAAAGACATGATGATGATCACCACAATCATAACAATGATGGTACGTTCATAATTGTCTTCGAGTGCAATGAGGTTAGTGTTTTTCTGGATCGCGCGAATGGTTAGAGGAGTTTCAACAGCATTGATCTTAATGGTTGCAATAGTGACGAAATGACGAGGTAGTTGCTCATACGTTTTATAACTGAGGACGTCTTTTATAGTATAGCTTTCGTCGCCACTGAATGTCGATGTCACAGGAGTACCATGCGCTTCAATGACGATATTTTCGCAATTACTGCCTTGCTGGATAGATTCAGCCAATGGAAAGTTGTTGTCTAGAACAATAGCAACATAAAGCTGCCCTAGAACTTCACCAGTCTTGTTATCAACAATAGGCGTTCGTCGAGCCAACAAATGACGCTTACCGATATCCGTAGTCAGCTGGATGAAGTGCCAGTTACTGCTAAAAGCGACCTCATCAGAAATATGTTTTAAACTGGATTCATCCAAACCATAGAACTGACCATTGCCATCTTCCCAAGCCAAACCGTTATAAGTAGAAACAAAGCGTAAGTCGGGAGCATGATCAGGCTCACGTTGGTCAACACCATAAAAAAAGTAGCTCAGAGCCTCTTCATTGTTGGTATCAAAATACTCCCGTAAAGTTTCACTGTGTGAGCTACTGTCTTGATGGATTTGCAGCACTGATAAACGATAATCGAACATGTTTTGGATCAAGCTAGAAGTTTGCTTAACCGTTCTATTCGTCTCTTGCTTAACGATCCTACTGCTTGTTTCGTAGTTATGAATAAGCACGCCAAGTGCCATCACGCCTATCACTAAAATAATGATACGCGTAATTAATTTGGCTAAAGTGTTCTTTGGTGTAATGGCGTAGCTTTTTTTCATTATTGGTCTGAGTACCTAAATGCTCGCTGCTTAAGTTCTAAAATACGATCTGGAGAATCCTCTTTAGTCACAATTTCAAACTCACCTGAATAAACGGTAGGAACTTCCAACCCTGTAAGATCCCATTTAATCGCCTCTGCCATCGCAATACCCGTATCATCATTCATGCGCATGACCGTAACATCTAAGTCACCCCTTGCTATAGCTTCCAATTCTGCAGAGCCGCCTCCCCAGCCATTCACTAATACATCTCGACCAGATTCTCGAATAGCTTCTGCTGCGCCCAGAGCAATATCAGTTGCACATGCATAAATAAAGTTTAGATCCTTATCGTTAGCTAGGCTGATTTTAGCTGCTTGGTAACCGCTCTCTTTATTTGACTTAGTGTAAAAGGACGACTTAAGAGCAAAGTTAGTATCAGAATTCACATCATGGATAAAGGTATCTCCACGAGCATCACTAATATAACCTTCAGAACGATATAACACAGAATACTTGCTGTCCGGTTCACTCACTTGTTTGAAGTAATCAGCTAGCTTTAAACTCCCCGTCATATGGTCGAAACCCACGTACATGAATGGCTGCCTATCGGCCCACGCACGTACTGGTGTGGTAATATTTTGCAAAATCAACTTGGTGTCCGTTGAGCTCAACACATGTTCAATAAACTTACGGTGTCGCGTCGTCTCTAACGTAAAAATCAAATAATCCGTTTTATTTTCAATCGCTTCTTGCAAAGAGATACTCTGCTGAGAGGGGTTAGCATTATCACGAGTAAAAACCTGATTTATTTGATAATTAATTCTCAATTTATCTAGGCGTTTCTCAAAGGCTTGGATATTACGAACCCAATAATCAGAGATCTGTTGCCCCGGGTACACAACTGAAATGGTGATAGGTTCATCCTGAACTTGCCTCAATGGCACAGGGGGATTTTGCACAGCTTCAACCATTTTATCGGTCAATGCTTTTTGCTCTGGAAATTTGGTGAGGTAATCCTGATATTCCCAATAGCCATTCAGCACGTGGGTACCGTGGGAGAGAGCAGACGCAGAAAACACGGCAACTCCCAATAATATAAGTAAACGTTTCATATTTTTCTCGTTTTATATGAGCTACTTTGGCTCATTTTTTAACCTAGCATGACACCATCTCTTTGTATGGCTGAAAGATATTATGTAGGACAACGAGGATAAATGATAGCGTCTAATACTAATTGGTATGTCATTCTAAATGTGCAGTGTGTAAATTTGGAACAGAGATTAAGATTAATGAGTCCTAAGATAAAAACAACTCAATTAAAAACAAAAATACCACTATTTAATCAATAACTTAAAAGATCTCCTTGCAACAATTCACGCGACTAACATTCGGCCGAGAATTAGAATTCTAACGATGAGTTACGATACTGGAATATACTGAATTTTGTCTTGTTGCCACTCAATGATTAGTTTGAGTGATACTAATTTTTCCTTACGAGATTTGGGTAATTGTTTGATCGCGTATTCGGTTTTTAACGCCTCACTTTTTGACCCAACACCAATACTCCAAACCAACTTAAGTGGGCCTTTACCTTTTAAGGCTTTTGCACCTTTGCCCGTTTGATGTTGTTCGAATCGACGTTCTAAGTTATTCGTCACTCCACAATAAAGAGCATTGTGTCGATTGCGGATCAAATACACGACCCAATCCGCATTTTTGTCAGATTCCGACATTTAAAGCAGTGATTCAACCAGAGCCTTAAGCTCTGCCACTTCTTCACGTAGGCTCGCGACTTCTGATTCAAGTTCTTCAAACTTTTCACTGGATGCAGATGATGAAACAGCGCTTACTGATGCCGTCGCAAACGCTTCAATGTCTACTTCGCCGCTCAGTAAGTGTTGGTAGCGTGATTCTCGTTTACCCGCTTCTCGTGGTAACTTCACGACTAACGCACCCGCTTCTCTTGCCGCGAGTTTTTCGAGTATTGATTCAACTTCTTTCACATCGCTAAAGTTTGCAAGACGACCAGTTCGAGTACGAAGCTCACCCGGGGTTTGGGCCCCACGAAGCAGCATGCAGCAGATGATTGCACGCTCTTGCTCTGTAAATTGCAGATCACCAAATTCAGTGTTGCAGAAACGGTGCTGATACTTATTAACTCGGCTGTTGAAGCTGCTTTCATCGCTCACCATACGACGTCCTATCAAACCATCAACCGCATCTAAAACGTCTGACTCAGACAGAGAGAGCACAGGTTCACGGTTACTCTTTTGATTACAAGCCGTTGTTAAGCTATTTAGTGTCAGTGGGTAATGATCTGGAGTAGTCACTTCTTTCTCGATCAAACAACCGATAATTCTCGCTTCAATTGGGGAAAGTACTGTGTTCATCGTTTTTCCTTTTTATTATTTTGATAATTCCATCTCAACATTTAACAATGCAGCCAGTTATGGCTAATGCTCAGACAAAATCGGTACTCGTTTCTTTCTGCCTTGTTCATCAATCATTATGATCTTAGAACGATTTAGCTCTATTTCCACGACTTCCAAATTAGTGCGCTCTTGTACATACGCATCACGAAGCTTATTTTGTTCTGCCGAAGATTCAACGACATCGTCGCCCAAATCTTCTGTTTCCAATTGTTGTTGATTCATTTCACATGTCGTATCAATGCAGTATCTAAATGGGATACTAACTTGAACGGTAAGATAAAAACAATCGTACGTTAGAGAGAGTGACGAATAATTAAACAACCTTACTTTTGCTTTGATCTAAATACTGTTACATCATCAATTGATGTGCTTTAATCAGAACCAGACAACGTATTTGACGATTAGGAAAAGGAATCTATGAGCAGCGTATTTGAAATTGTTAACCAAGCACGACGTAAGAACAAACTTAAGCGTGAACTTTTAGACAACGAAAAGAAAGTTCGTGACAACCGCAAGCGTGTCGACCTTCTTGATAACCTACTTGATTACATCAAGCCAGAGATGACTCACGACGAGATCCTAGGCATTATCAAAAACATGAAAGCTGACTACGAAGACCGCGTTGATGATCACATCATCAAGAGTGCAGAGATCTCTAAAGCTCGTCGCGACATCAGCCGTCGTATTCGTGAACTAACAGAAGAAGACAAGCAAACTCAAGGTAAGAAGTAATCTAACCTAACGAATTTACTTGCAACAATGTTAGTAACCCACTCTTTGTAGTGGGTTTTTTTGTGCCTAAATTCCGGCGTCTATACTTAATCGAACGTAATATCCTTAGTGTACGTAAGTAACTAGGTGAACGTTAATAACTAGGCGAACCTAAGCGATGGAGAGACTTTATGTACGGAAGTATTCTGATTACCTTGGCACTATCAACAACGCAACCTTACCCTGAAAAATTTGAGAAACTTTATACCGAAGAAACCGAAATCACTTATGACGACCTCGTAGTCGATGTTCATGGCTACAAAGTTCCCACGAGATCAGCATTTCGAGGTTGGATGCTCCTTAACCACGCCCAAGATCAAGTCAAGGCGATCGGACAGCAACTCAAAGATAACGGCATCACCCAAAGCATGCCTCTGCACTTAGTCTTGTTGCAAGGCACCGACTGGGCAATGAGCAACACCACTCTGTTTACCCTACCCAATAAAAAGCATGTACCAAAAATGATTAATACCCTTAAGTACATTCAACAATATATTGAGCCTGAGATTGGCGTTGTAATTCCTGTGTCTGGAGAAAGAACCGATATCTACAATAAGCAAGCGGGTGGCGCACTGCGAAGTAAACACTTAGAGTTCTGCGCTTTAGACTTAGTGCCTGCTAATGATATTACTCGCGAAAATCTACACGTGAAGCTTAAAAAGATTCATGCGGAATTTGGGCAAAAGAATAACGTTGGACTGGGTTTGTATTCTGGTGTTCGATTCCACATCGATACTTGTGGATTCAGACAGTGGTAAGAATACGAACATGTCACAAAGACACATAATACAATGGAGTCATTGTGACTCACAAATAGAATCCCGAAAAATTAAACCATTGATTTAAAACTAAAAATACAACTGGAACGCTAATTGCTATTGATAACAAGTATCATAATTATTAATAGTAATTAGGAATTCAATATGAAGACGATGACTCAACGCTTTCAAACTCTACTTTCTGTTTCAAATTTCAGTTTAGCTATCACCGCCTTGCTAATGCTACTCAGTATTATTGTTGCTTATCCGATGGCCGATTACTTCTCACTACCCATTCAAATTTTCGCACACATCAGCACCATATTAGTGGCCGGGTTACTAAAAATCAGCTACGTAGGCCGCTGTGTTGCACAATACAGCCTTGGGCAAGAAGTACGCTAAATCACACAGCGCTAGCCTTGATACTGGGACCATTAGACAATATCAAGGCTACTGAAAAGATCATACAGTTGGTGGGATTTATAAGGTTTCGGCAAGTAGGCGTTCATGCCTGCTTCAAAGCAATTTTTGATGTCCTCTTCTAAGACACTAGCGGTTAAAGCAATAATGGGTAGTGGTGGGGTTTGTTGATCTGTCTCCCACTCTCGAATCACACGAGTCGCCGTTATACCATCCATAACTGGCATCATGCAGTCCATTAGAATGGCATCAAACTGAGCGCCCTGGGTGATGACATCGACCGCCTCTTGGCCATTGCTGGCAATCAAATATTCATAGCCCGCTTGCTCAAGGAAGAAGCTCGCTATCTTCTGATTCATCAGGTTGTCTTCAACAATCAGAATACGTCGATTCAGAGAACGAACTTCTTCATCTTTTACTTCCACCGTCGGTGATTGTACTTCACCGGCATCAAGCGATCGTAGGCTGTTTAAGAAGCGTCTACCCAAAAATGGTAATGTATGGGTCGAGTGAACCGTTTCTGTGATTAGATTGGTTTTAAATAGGTGATGCTGGCACACAATAACGCGAGTCAGCGGATACAACGCCTTTAACGCCTCAAGATCTTTCCTCATAGAGTGATGCAGCGTGTGACAATAAAGTACCAAGTCACTTTCTTTCAGGCTCTCACCAAGATCCGAAATGGATGACACAACATTAGGTCGAACATTTAAGCGCTCGCACTCTTTGACCAATTGATCGAGGTAATTGAAAGAATTCGAAATAATTGTCGCACGGCTTAGGTTATCGAACGTTTGAGCGTGAGCCTCGACCGTGTCTACGTACAAACAAAAGGTGAATGTAGAGCCTCCTCCTTTCACTGAGCGTGCGGTAATATAGCCGCCCATCAAGTCAACAAGCTGCCGACAAATCGCAAGCCCTAGCCCTGTACCGCCGAATTGGCGAGTAATACTGCCATCTTCTTGAGTGAAAGGTTCAAAAATGGACTCTAGCTTCTCTGGCTCAATCCCAATCCCGCTATCAGACACACTGCATTCAAGCTTACCTCGCCCCAAAGACATCGGTGTATAAGCAATATCCGTTGTAATCGTGCCTTTTGAGGTAAATTTAATAGCATTAGACAGCAAATTGGTTAGCACTTGTCGAACACGGTACTCATCGAAAAACAGCTGTGTTGGGGTTTGAGCATCAATGTTGATATCGAGTTCAATGTCTTTACTGATCGCTTTCGACAAAATTACGCTCACAGAGTCGTAAACCGCTTCTCGCAAATCGGCATTATGCGGCGACAACATTAAGTTACCCGACTCTATCTTAGAAAGATCGAGAATGTCATTGAGTAACACCAACAACGAATGTGAAGACGACTCTATATCCTCAAGTATCTCTTGTTGGTTAGCGCTCAGTTGGCTCTGAGATAAAATTTCCGCCATACCGATAATTCCGTTAAGCGGCGTACGTATTTCATGGGACATGTTCGCTAAAAATGCACTCTTGGCTTTATTCGCAGAAATCGCATCTTCTTTTGCTTCTATCAACTCTTGGTTGTGTTGTTGATTGCGCTCCATAACTCTATTTAAAGTATCTACAAATTCAGCGAGCTCATCATTACCGTTGGTTTGTATGGCTTTATGCTTACCATCAGCGCATTCCGAAACCCCTTTTAAGATAAGTGATAGATTTCTATTTAAACGCAGAGAAGTGGTTGAGCTTAACCATAATAAGACACCTGCGACAGCAAGTATCAACAACGTCATTACCAAGGTTTGCTTTTTTTGTCGGTCAATACTCTTCGTTAAATCCAATTGAAGTTGCTTGGTATAAGCACCAACCGCCTTTGAGATCGCCAGTTTCTTTCGCTCTAAACTTTCCACATGTTCATATATTTCAGGTGCCGAGAAGTCACCTTTGAGAAGCCGAGCAGTAAAACGGTCTTGAAATTCATCTTGGGAGAACATGTTTAACAGTTTGCTAATTTCCAGCGAGTGGCTGTCTGATCGTAAAAACGTACCTAACAGCTGTTGTTGCCTGTCTAAAGCACCAACATAGCTCAATAAATATTGATCGATCAGCTCTGGAGAACGATACAAGCGGTAACTCAGCCACGCTTCTCGCTGAGTCCAGAACACGTAGTGAGTAAGATTGATAAACATCGCATCTGTTTGGCTGATCTTTTCGTCCACTATATTGGCACGATATTCAGACAGCTCCATTAACACGCCTTTTAACAGGTCAAAGGCTCGTTCTGTTTGCTGTGCGTTGCTGACAGTAATCTGTGATGCGTCGCTGTCAGTACTAGTGGTTACCCGCGCGAGCTTCTTTAACACACTCTTTAACTCAATCAACTGCGGCTCGACAGTCCAACTGTTGTCGAACTGTTGAAGTTGTATTTCGTAATGAGCAAGCCTATCCACTTCCGCTTGCAGCTTTAAAAACAATGGACCTTTCTCTGGGGAGTCTTTAGACAGCACTAACCATTGATAAGCACCACTTGAAACAGCATTAAAAGATTGAAGTGCTTCCACCTTAATTCGCGTTGCTTCAAGGTGATTCATCTTCTTATCGTTCTTGAGCACTTCATTGACTGTAAACCCAAACATGATGAATACAGAAACTGTTGAAAGAAAAATAAGACGCCATCTAATTGACATATTTATCATTTTTATAACGACTCCTTTCCCGATAGTATTTTTACCTAGCCCAATATAAGAATAGGACATTAACAGGAGTTATTGATCAAATTGAATATGAACAAATGACATTATTAGCTAATCATAGGGAATTCGCGTCAGTCGTTATCCACACACAGGATTTAAGGAGGAAGGTCTGTTTTAAACAAGTGAAAGGATAAGGTTATGCCTCTAGATGACCGCAAGTCACTGCTCTAGAAACCAATAAACACCAAAGTTAAGTCAAATTTGTGAGATCTAATCGTTTGCGTCACGAACTTTCTGTACTCAAACTCAGCTTATTCAAAGGTCGAACAAGAAAACTCGCTAAATACCTTATCCGTCGTTTACTTTTTAAGTGTAACCAGTGCGAATGATCACATCTTCAATGATCGCAATTCCCTTTATTACACATCATGTTTTGATCTGAGTATTTTTTGGCGAAAATTAAGTGCTACAGACTGTTAAAGTCAATAGCCTTTCTTGACACTAAAACCTTAATTTATGACCAATTAAAAGCCAATTTTCAGACAATTAATCTATGTTTATTTTTCCTAGCAGAATAACTCGTCGTACCTTACAATCCTGCCACATAAAAATTACAAATTACACACAAGGCATATCAAGCAAATTTAAGTGGCGTTAAAGACCACCAAAGCTTAGATAGCTCAACTCCCCCATGCACTCATGGCTACCCTACATTCGCTATGATTGCAGAAATTAACGTGAAAGGTCCCGAGTAAAGATGAGTCCCGAAAAGCACCTCCTAGACTGGCAAACTAGTCAAACTATTGCTGAATCAATCGCTCCTACTTTAGGTCAGTTGTACCGCCAAAAAGGCGTTGAAGTTATCCTCTTCGGTAAAACACTGGTTAACGCAACAACTATCGACATCATCAAAGCTCACCGCATCGCAAAACGTTACACAGGTTCTCCGCTTACCGCAGAACAGACTCAACCCATCATTCAACACCTTCTCTCTATGGACTTGTCTCCATGTCGTATCGATGTTGGTCGCCTTGCTCATACATTCTGGCAAGATCGCGAAGACACACACGGGTTGGATGATTTCCTACAAACTGCACTTTTAGAATCGCTTGAAGGCGAGGCGATGACAGAACCTCGCGATGTTGTATTGTACGGTTTTGGTCGTATTGGCCGCTTGCTTACTCGTCTATTGATCGAGAAAAGTGGCCCAGGTTACCCACTGCGCTTACGTGCAATTGTTGTTCGTGGCGGCAAAGATGGTGACTTAGAAAAACGTGCAAGCTTGCTACGTCGTGACTCTGTTCATGGCCAATTCAACGGCAGCATTGT
Source organism: Vibrio sp. 10N.239.312.C11 (assembly GCF_041466065.1). Taxonomy (NCBI): domain Bacteria; kingdom Pseudomonadati; phylum Pseudomonadota; class Gammaproteobacteria; order Vibrionales; family Vibrionaceae; genus Vibrio; species Vibrio sp. 10N.239.312.C11. The sequence goes on along the minus strand of NZ_JBFSRZ010000037.1, from coordinate 31,976 downwards.
TGTAGACCAAGAACGTAAAGCGATCATCGTTAACGGTAACTTCATCCAAGTTATCTACGCAAACAAGCCAGCAGAAGTGGATTACACATCTTACGGTATCGAGAATGCACTTGTGGTTGATAACACCGGTGTGTGGCGTGACGCTGAAGGCCTAAGCCAACACGTTGCGTGTAATGGCGCAAAGAAGGTTCTACTGACTGCGCCAGGCAAAGGTGAAATCAAGAACGTTGTATTTGGTGTAAACCAAAATGACATTCAACCAGAAGACACGATCATCTCTGCTGCAAGCTGTACAACCAACGCGATTACGCCAGTATTAAAAGCGGTTCACGACAAGTTTGGTGTCCTATCAGGTCACATCGAAACGGTTCACTCATTTACCAATGACCAAAACCTAATCGATAACTTCCACTCAGGTGATCGTCGTGGTCGTGCTGCTTCATTGAATATGGTACTGACATCGACTGGTGCTGCTAAAGCGGTATCAAAAGCGATGCCAGAAATGGAAGGTAAGCTAACAGGTAATGCGATTCGCGTACCTACGCCAAACGTTTCAATGGCAGTAGCAAACCTAAACCTTGAGAAAGGCACAAACAAAGAAGAGTTGAACGAATACCTGCGTGAAATGGCGCTATCTTCAACTTTATCTGCACAGATTGATTACACCGACTCAACCGAGATTGTATCTACCGATTTGGTTGGTTCTCGCCACCCAGGTGTGGTTGACGGTGTTGCAACTATCGCGCAAGACAACCGCGCTGTTCTTTACATTTGGTACGACAACGAGTTTGGCTACAGCTGCCAAGTTGTTCACTGTATGGAACAGATGATGGGTGTTCGTTACAAGACATACCCTGAAGTTTAAACGACTTCGATCTTGTAACTAACTCAGCGCAAACGGCTCCACTACATAATAATTATATCTGCGAAGTCTATTATGGGCTTCGCAACCCTTCTTGTTTTACTCCCCCGTATAAACAGGAAGGTTGCCACTTAGATCTGCTCTCTCTATCTGATCTAAGTGGCCTTTTTACATCTGTTACTTTAATTTTGGTCTCTATTACGCCAACTTTGTCTTCTTCGCTCTAACAAAGCTCGACTTCACATCTGTTACAGCTCAACCTCAACGTCTGACTGAATCGTACTCGAACACGCAAGGACATAACCTTGCTCAATCTGTTCTGGCGTCAAAGTCTCTTGGCTGCTTGATTCCACTGAACCTTTGGTTACTTTGCACTTGCAAGAACCACAAATCCCACTGCGACAGGCAATAATAATCGGAACACCAGCTTTCTCTAATGAATCAGCCAATGGTGTACCCGCTTCCGCTTCTACTTCTGCGCCAAATGCAGGAACAAACACCTTAACGGCACCATTTGAATCTGCAGACGCTTCCGCTTGTGACTCTTCTGAAGCTGTGTTGCTATTGACCAATGAATCCGTGTTTGGGTTCGCTGGCGTGAAACTTTCTTGATAGAAATTTTCCATGTTGAATTCTAGTTCTTTCAGGTAGCTTTCTATGTTTTGCATAAAGCCAACTGGGCCGCACAGATAAACAGTTCGGTCTAAAATATCTGGGCTTAGTTTTACTAACCAATTCTTATCTAATCGACCTTGAGGAGCGACTGTTCCTTCACTGTCTTTTAGCAGCAATTTAAGATTGAAGTTGTTGTGCGCCTCATCTAATTGATGCAGTTCTTGAAAGTAAATGGTCTCACGCTTATTGCGTGCCATGTGGACGAAGTCGATCTCAATATCACTGCCTTGAGCCAGCCAATATTTTGCCATCGCCATCACAGGTGTAATACCGCAACCTGCACTCACTAGCGTCACTTTTTTCGTTGCTGTTGGCATGCAATCAATACAGTTAAACGCGCCAGCAGGCTTCAATACTGAAACCTCATCACCTTCATCAAGCTCATCAACAATAAAGTTCGAAACCAAGCCACCTTCCACACGTTTCACCGTGAGCTTCAGGCGATTATCTTCAGGACAAGAAGCCACAGAATAGGCACGATAATCGGTTTTCGTCGGCATATCTAAACCCAGAGTAATGAATTGCCCAGGCTTAAAATTGAAATGTAAGTCTTGTGGAATACTGCCAAGCTCAAAACTGACCGTATCTGGCGTCTCGTGCCATTTCTTTAAACACACTAAATTGATTGAATCGCTATCCGACCATGCATACATAGTTCACGCACCTTACTGATGATTAAATGACTAAAGATTTAAATCTAAAAAGCCCCGCAGCTGTTTGTTTTATTCAAAACGTCACAACAACGAGGCTTCAGGTTGGCTTAAATTAAGCCGCTAAGATTGTTTTAAGATCTTGTTCTGGCGTTGAAATAGAACGCATATCGAACTCATCTTGCATAATCTTAAGTAGGTTTTCAGTTAGGAACGCAGGTGCTGTAGGGCCTGTGTAGATACCTTTCACACCTAGAGCGAACAGAGTAAGCAAGATAACGATCGCTTTTTGCTCGAACCAAGATAGAACCAGCGTTAGCGGAAGTTCGTTGATACCACAATCAAACTCTTGAGACAGTGCGATAGCAAGCTGAATCGCAGAGTAAGCATCGTTACATTGGCCAACATCTAACAGACGTGGGATACCGTTAATGTCGCCGAATTGGTTTTTGTTGAAACGGAATTTACCACATGCCAATGTCAGGATTACTGAATCTTCTGGCGCTTGAGCTGTGAAGTCTGTGTAGTAACTACGTTCAGATTTGTCACCGTCACAACCACCCACTAGGAAGAAGTGTTTGATGTTGCCTTCTTTCACTTGCTCAACAACCGCAGGTGCCGCTTCCATCAGCGCGTTACGACCAAAACCGACAGTGATCATTTGCTCGATCTCGTCGTGTTTGAAACCTTCTTGCGCTAGTGCACAATCAATTACTGCGCTGAAATCGTCGCCTTCAAGGTGATCAACACCCGGCCAGCCCACGATGCTGCGTGTAAATAGACGGTCTGCGTAAGAACCTACATCAGGGTTAAGCAGGCAGTTAGACGTCATTACAATTGCGCCAGGGAAGTTAGCGAATTCTTTTTGCTGGTTCTGCCAAGCGCTGCCGTAGTTACCCGCAAGGTGTGGGTACTTGTTTAGCTCTGGGTAACCGTGTGCTGGTAGCATCTCACCGTTAGTGTAAACGTTGATGCCCTTGCCTTCAGTTTGTTGAAGAATCTTTTCTAGATCATGTAAGTCGTGACCAGAAACAAGAATACAGTGACCTTTTTTAGTCTTCACATTCACGGTTGTTGGTTGAGGGTGACCAAAGGTATCTGTCTCGCCTTTGTCTAGCATTTCCATTACTTTGTAGTTCATCAAGCCAATCTGCATTGATGTATCAAGTAACTGTTTTAGATCGGATGGATCTGTACCTAGGAACGCCATGATTTCATGGTATTCAGCAAAAATAGCGTCATCAGTTTGACCAAGAACACGAGCGTGCTCCATGTAGGCTGCCGCACCTTTTAAGCCGTATAGGCAAAGAAGACGAAGACCAATCACATCTTCGTGTTGAGAATCGTGACCACGGTTTACAGCAGCTTGAGGCGCAAGTGCCAATAGCTCTGAAGAATCTGTTGGAAGATCGAACTGTGCTGCTGCTGAAAGCTCTGGAATTTCAAAACCAATCAATGTTGCTGCTGCACGAACTTTTTGCTCTAAACGCTGCTTGAATTCATGAGACTGTTGTGCGAATTCGATAATACGAGCAGGGTCGAAGTTAACGTTAGTCAGTGTTGCGAAGAACGCTTTTGGCGCCCACTCATCAACTTCTGTATCAATAACATCGCAAGCGCGACCTAAGCTTGCCCAAAAAGAAACGCCTTGAAGAGAATGCACCAACACGTCTTGAAGGTCGGATACTTCCGAGGTTTTTCCACACATGCCTTGTGCGAAAGAACAGCCTTTTACGGTTGGGGTTTGAATTGTTTGTTCACATTGAATACAGAACATATAAGGGGCTCCAGTAATTTTTTATTAGCTGTAAGTACTTTGCTTACAGTGACTTATTCCAACCCCTATAGAGCATCAAGCGTGCCAACTTTTAAGTTATTGATTTTATGGAACTTACTGTTATTCCATAATTTTAGTGCGTGATTATGACTACATATAAACTCTCAATCCACACACACCTGTGTCATAGTGACTCTCTGATATTTATTAACGGTGTTCATGTTTCGTTCAGAATGGAAGCGATATAGTAACAACATAGAGAAAAGAGGAATGAATATGAAAAATATATTAGTTACGATTGTTGCGTTGTTTACTGGCCTATTGGCGTTATTCACGAGCTTGATTCTTGCTATTCCTTTAGCTATTGCAGCTTTAATCACTGGCAAGCGCATTCAGAATCAAATGAAAAAACAGGGTTTCGGAGCTCACATGAACACACGTCAATCATCTACCAGTGATGCCGGTGTTATTGAAGGTGAATACGAAGACCTTTCAAGCAGAAAGTAATCTAAACTTCAGTTTCAGACATAGTAAAAGAACAACAGAGACAACATCAAAAAATGCATAGAAATACCATTCTAACGCTACTCGCCTTAACGACTTTAAGTCTCGTTGGTTGTTCCAACGAGACAACGATACCTGCTTACGAAACATCTCCAAACTTGCCTGAATATCAGCAAGACAGCTTTGATGCCTACGTCAATGAAACTCAAGATTGGTTATTGAAAAACCGTGTATTCATGACCAAAGACAAGAAGCTAGAGATTCGACTCAATTCACCCACCGAATACAAACCTGCGGCACCTAACGGTAAGGCAGTTTTATTGGTACATGGTTTAGGTGATTCTCCGTACTCATTTAAAGACATCGCAACGCACTTAGCAGAACAAGGCTACCTAGTGAGAACGGTATTGCTACCGGGCCACGGCAGTCGTGTCGGTGACTTAATGCAACCAAGCTTAGAAGATTGGCAAGGTGTTGTAGCTCATCATACGAAGCTATTGGAGCAAGAGTATGATTCTGTGTGGCTTGGCGGTTATTCAACAGGTGCGAACCTTGTGACTTCACAGGCGATGAACGATCCTAAGATCTCTGGGTTAATGTTGTTCTCTCCTGCGTTTCAACCGAGCTCTTCTGCAGTTCAATATGCGGAGCTAGCAAGCTATTTTGTCACTTGGGCGGATCAAGATCCTGAAGACAATGTACTTCGCTATAACTCACTGCCAATGAATGGTGCTTCGGTTTACTACCAAACCTCAGAAGTAGTTCGTGAGGGCCTTCAAGACAAACACTTTGATAAGCCCGTGTTTATTATGATGAGTGAAGGCGACAGTGTCATTGATACCCACTTCGTTCAGCAGGCATTTACGGAATCCATGCCAAACCCAAATAACGTGTTGATTTGGCAAGGGGAAACCACACTTGACGATCCTCGCGCTGTTCAATACAGCATGAAGATCCCAGAGCAACGTATTTCGAACGGCTCTCATATGGGTTTACTGTTCTCGCCAAGCAATCCTTACTACGGGATCAATGGTAGCGAGAAGATCTGCTCCAATGGTCAAGAGGAAGGTTTTGAAGCACAGTGCAACGCGACAAGTGAAGTGTGGTACTCAGCGTGGGGATATCGTGAAGAAGGTAAAAACCATGCGCGTTTGACCTACAACCCGTACTTTTCAGATTCCATGGAAAAGCTCGATGCGGTGCTGAATTCAGAAGGCTAACAAGCTCAAGTCTTTCGAAACCAATCCATAGAAGTCAAAAAGGCTCACTAGATAACGTCTAGTGAGCCTTTTTAATGGATATCGTTTCTTACCAATATATGGACTACCGCTATATCGTCCACACCACGCGCACAGCGAGCAGAATCAACACCACGCCTGATAATCGATCGATCAACTGCGCTTTTGCTCGAATGCGCTCTACGATCAACGGGCTAGAGAGCACCAAAGTGATAAAGGTATACCAAAGGCCATCAACAATCAGCGGCGTTGAGACAATAATCACTTGATTGCTCAGTTCATTACCTAACGCCACAAATTGGCTAAATAGAGCGATAAAGAACAGAGCGATCTTAGGGCTCAAGATAGAGATCAAGAAAGCCTCGCGAGCAGACTGCATGTAGCTCATCTGTTCACCCGCTTCCAATTTCGCAGCAACTCCACCTTTTGAGCGCAACGCGTTTACACCGAGATAGAGCAGATACACAGCACCCGCTAAACTGATCCCTTTGAACAACATTGGTGATTGCTCAAGTAACACCGCTAAACCGACAATGGTTGCGAACGCGTAAATACCTATGCCCGCAGCGTGTGACCAAGCTGCGATAAGTCCGTTCATACGGCCACCAGCCAAACTATGCTTAGCGATCATCGCCAAGCTTGGGCCCGGAGACATTGCACCCAACAAGCAAATCGCTAACAAAGAAAACCAAATTGTTACTGTCATCATTCCATTCCTAGTAAAACAAAGCGCTCTAGCTGAACACTCTACAATTAATACTCAATACTTAGCGCTTACAATAAGCCGCAGTAGGTATTATTTGAAATCAAAGATTATCATCACTGGTATGATTAGAAATCATACTTATATTGTAACTCGACTTTTGAATGGCTTTAAACGCTTTCTCTCGAGCCCATTTATGGGCAGAGTCGTTGTCATACTTAGGATGCCACATCAGCCAATAGGTATGCATTTCTGTCTCAAACGGCAGAGAAAAGTAAGCGACATCGAGATGACGACCCAAGTTATAAGCAATATGCTCCGGCACAATCATCAAGTAGTCGTCTTGCATTAACACGTTTCCCGCCGATGAAAAGAACGGTACCTGCAACGCGATTCTGCGTTTATGTCCCTGTTTCTTTAACGCAATATCCGAATAACTGTCTTTGTCTCCCCCACCCGTGACTTTGATATGTGAGTAACTCACGATGTCTTCCGAGCTTATGGCTGATTGCTTAGCCAACGGATGAGAGGCTCTCATCAAACACACGGATTTATCCTCTCCGAGCTTGATACTTGAGACATGATCCGGCTTTTTGGGGAACATACTCGACGCCAAGTGAATACCTGATTCATTGAGCGTTTCAAGGAAGTTAGGCTGCCATAGACGATAAGCCAAGTTGATATGGGGCGCGTCCTTCGACACCTCGGACACAATAATGGGCAAGATATACTGAGCAACATAATCACTCGAAGCCAACACCAATTCACCTTGCCAATCTTGTGGATCAAATGGCTTGTCATCTAAGAGGTGGTCAAACTCGCCCAGCAAGTCATCGAGCTTGCCTTTAAGCAACAAAGCACGGTTGGTTGGAACCAGTTTGTTCCCATCGCGAACCAGAAGAGGATCACCACATAGATCTCTAAGCTGAGCCAGTTGACGGCTCACAGCCGACTGCGTGATGTGCAGACGCTGAGCTGTTCGACTGACATGGCACTCTTCAAGAAGCACATGCAGCGACCGCAGTAAATTTAAATTGATATTACCTAACATCAGCAACCTTAGAGCGAATAAAAATAGAGTGAGTAACAATAAGTTGAGTAAGTACGGACAAATGACGACACGGTGAAGGTAAGCGGTATTAACTCAAGACATATTAAAAGACGAAGTTTGCTTGTTGAAGAATTCAGTTAAGACAGTATGAGTCATAAGATGTCGAAGTTCAGGATAGCCTTGCAGCTGGTCGCGAATTTGGTTCAAACGCTCCATGCTTTCAACTTCAACATAAAGCATCATGTCGGTCTCACCGCTGATAGAGTGACACCACTGCACACCGTTAATGGCGTAGATATTTTTAGCGTAAGACTCACAATTATGGTTACTGCTCGACATGTCAAACTTCAAAGAGATATAAGCGCCAACGTTCTTCGGTAAATCAGGCTCGGTCACCTGTGCACAATATCCTGTAATGATCTTATCGTTTTCCAGCTTCTTGATTCTGGCGTTCACTGCAGAGCGAGACAGGCTGACATCTCTGGCGATATCGCTCACTGAGCATCGAGCGTTAGTTTTTAGAATATCTAAAATTTGGCGATCAAATTTATCCATGCTTCTGATTCTTTCCATTTATTGTTCTATTTATACCGCCTAATTTGACACAACTTTCTTACTTATAACAGCCATTATGACAGCCGACACTTTCACGCTTAATCAAATTAATACCGTTAAATTGACGGTGTCTTAAGACGTTTCGCTAGCTGTATTATTGATGTCGACAATGTATGCTTTCAATCTCAGCCTCACAAGACTGCCCCATAAAACCGATATCAAAGCCAATAGCAAGGACAGCGAATGACGCAACTCAAACAAGAAATCACGCTTATTTCAGGAATTGGACAACTTTCTACGACCTTGCTTGGCACAGGATTGTTTATGATCCCAGCTATCGCGGCAGGCATTGCAGGGCAGTTATCGCTACTAGCATGGTTAATCCTGTTTATCGCTATTTGCCCGATTGCACTAACCTTCGCTGCATTAGGGAAACGCTACCCCAATGCAGGAGGCACGGCCTATTTTGTGCGCCAAGCATTCAGCGAGCGATTAGAAACCAGTGTAGCTTGGTTGTTTGTGAGTGTTATTCCTGTCGGTATTCCAGCGGCGATTGCATTGGCAGGAGGCTTTGCTCAACAACTGTTACCAGCACCACTCGACACACCATTAGGTGCTCAATCCTTTACCATCGCTCTGCTTATTGCCGTCAATTTGATGGGCAGTAAGTCTTCAGGCCGCTTGCAAACCGTGATTGCCTTGTCGATTTTTGCTTTAGTCAGCGCTTTTGTCTGGAAAGCCGACATCACAGCAGCTGACATCGCAGTTCCGACTATGACATCCGATTCAATGTGGTCTATTGGTGCAGCACTGGCGGTTATGTTTTGGTGCTTTGTAGGAATCGAAGCCTTTGCTCACATGGGAGAGGAATTTAAGAATCCACAACGTGACTTCCCCATCGCCATCATTGCCGGGTGTTTCGTCGCAGGCTTGGTGTACTGGGCTTGTTCAGTGGTTATTATCAAGTTAGGCGCTTATGGTTCACCAGAATTTGATGCTGCCTCTATCCCATGGGTGACAGAGCAATTGTTTGGCAATGGCTTTAAAGCCGTTATCAGTGTACTTGGCTTCTTTGCTTGTTTTGCTAGCCTAAACCTTTACACCCAAAGCTTGTCTCGCATGATTTGGGCTCAAGCTCGCCAACACACTCCGACCAGTAAAATGGCGCAGCTCAACAGCCGTGGCGTACCACTTTATCCAACCTTAGCAATTGGCTTTATTGCGCTTATCTCGTGTGTAATCGGCGAGCTGTCTAATTTGGATCTCGAATTCTTTCTTAAACTCGCCAATGGTATTTTTGTTCTAGTTTATCTGCTTGCGATGTTAGCGGCCTGCCAATTACTGACTGGCGCATCGAGATACACAGCCATGATTTCACTGGTCATCTGTACCTTGGTGTTTATCTGCCTAAGTTGGTCGATGCTCTATGCAGTGACTGTTTTTGTGACATTGTCACTCCCTTGGCGCAAATGGTTGGGTAAACCCACCGTCTCTATCGACAAGTTGTAACTCGATTAGTGATGAATCAGAAAATTGTAAACAAGCCCTACCAATATTACTGATAAAAAAGCCGAGCGATCTGTTTGATCTTCGGCTTCATGTCAGCCAGTCGGATATTACCAAACCCCAGCACTGCACCACTCCAATCACGAGCATCACTTGATCCATATTCATAAAAGTCAAAAGGACGAATGATGATATTTTCAAACTCTGCTCTACGGCTCCACTCATGTTCAGATATCCCTTGATACCACTTCACTGTCACATGTAGCCCAGCAGCCTGACTGATCACTTCAAGATCGCCATGAAACTCACTTTTAATTGCTTCTATCATCGCTTCATGCTTGAGTTTGTATGAACGACGCATCTTTCTAATATGGCGCAATAAATCGCCTTCACGTACAAAGTCCGCCAGCGCTTCTTGTGTATGTGAGGCCGTGTCTCCAGTGAGCGCATCTTTAATCTCAAGACACTTCGCCACCAGACTTTCTGGCACCACCAAATAACCTAGTCGCAAGCCATTGAACATCACCTTACTCAGCGATCCGACATAGATGATGCGATCATCGAACCCTAACTTTCCCGCTAACCCTTGCATGCTGGTATAAGGGCGATGAGCAAACTGAAACTCACTGTCGTAATCATCCTCAATGATCCATGACTGATGTTGATTGGCCCAATCGATCAGTTTAAGTCGTTGCTCGGTATTCAAGGTCGTGCCCATTGGGTATTGGTTACTCGGCGTGACATACAGAGCCTTGGCGTTACTGGACAGCACTTTTTCAATATCTAACCCAACCTTTTCACGCACACTCACACCGTCTAGCTCTAGCCTCAACAGATCGATGATTTTATGCACTTGTCGATAGCCGGGCTCTTCCACAAGGATTTTGTCTCCCATAGCTAACGTCGCCATCAAACCAATTGAGATGGCTTGCTGCGCACCTGCGGTGATGATGATTCTATCGGTACTGCAGTGAACCGAGCGACTACTCGCAAGATACCCGCTCAATGCTTCCCTCAAGGCCAAGCTTCCCTGAACCTCTTGATTGCCCGCAATGTTCTGACGTGTAGAGTGACGTTGCAGCAGCCTCTGCCATTTCGCAAAAGGGAACGCATCTAAGTCAGGAACTCCGGGGGCAAAGCTGCGGTTAATGTCGTTAGGTGTCGCTATGTTTGCAGCCGGTTTACTGACTGTTTGTTTAACCTTCGGATCCTGAACACTGTTTGGCTGAGACAAACTTAGAAAGTGCTCTGGTTGTTCAACCGAGACATAAAACCCTGAGCCTTGCTTACTCTCGATATAGCCTTCGGTGACCAGTTGTTCGTACGCATAAATCACCGTATTTCGACTTACCGACAGTTCTACGGCCAACTTACGCGTTGAGGGTAACTTACTGCCCTTACTCCATAAATCTTGAACAATCTTTTCTCTGATCGCATGAAACAAGGCGGTTTGACGCGTGTCATGTTGCTCGTCTAACTGTAGGTCACCGACATCAATAGGCTGCATAACTGGATCCAAATAGTGTTTAAAAGTGGCTCTATTTAATAGACCAGTTAATCGCTACATTAATCAAAAGGCAATGATTAAGGAGCGATTATGTTATCTAGCACGAAAAGAACCACGATTAAAAAAGGGGCTCACAAAGCCGTATTTGAACAAGAGAAACTTCATCAAATCATAGATGAGAGCTTAATCGCACACATTGCATTGCATTGCAAGGCGAACATGGACCAATGGTTATTCCAATGCTCGCGTGGCGAGTGGATGATATGGTCTACATCCATGGTGCTAAAAACAGCCGCTTGTTGAAAGGCTTAAAAAAAGGAGAGCCAACCTGTTTAACGTTCACTTTGTTCGATGGTTGGGTGTTAGCTCGTTCGGCATTTCACCACAGTGCGCATTATCGTTCTGCAGTGGTGTTGGGGTCATTTTCAGTCATCGATGACAACCAAGAAAAAGATCGCTTATTGAACATCTTCATTGAGCAAATCGCGCCGGGAAGAACCGACAAAGTCAGGCTCAGTAATGAGAAAGAGCTCACCGCCACCGAGCTATTGGCGATCCCTTTAACAGAAGCCTCCGTGAAGATAGGTAAACATGGAGTGAATGATGATAAAGCTGATATGGATATCCCGGTATGGGCTGGCGTATTACCTTATCGAACGGTCGTTGGGCCATTAGAAACCGTTCCAGAGCAAGAAGGCATCATTGAAACACCAGATTACCAACAAGCCTATGGTGAGCGCTGGTATCAGAATTGATACGCAAAGATGGTCAACTTAATAAAATTGCATACAATCTGAGCTACAAAAGATTCAACATAGCAAAAGAATGTAGTCAGACGATGAGAACGAATAAGGATATTCTACCATTTGAAGGCTTGCTCAATGGCATTGGGCAAGTCTATTTCACTCCGTCGGTCATGACGTCGTTTCTGCTATTGTTTGCCATTTCTATTGAGTCACTTGCGCTGGCTTTTCTTACCTTGCTTGGCGCCAGTTTCAGCTACGGATTTGCCTTACTGACCAATAAACCGTCTCATGATATTGAGAATGGCATGTATGCGCTAAATGGCGCACTGATTGCTTTGTTCATCGGGAATTTTTTTGAAGTCAATGGGTGGCTGATTATAGTAGTAGCCCTCGGCTCGCTGATAACCGTACCCATCGCCAAGATCGTGTTTAGCTTTAAGAAGTATCACGGTTACACAAGTGCCTTTATCCTCACCTCTTGGCTGATTTATGCTATCCAATCAACCTTGGGGCTATCGGCGTTTTCGGCACCTGACTCCGCACTGAGGCCACTAATCAGTCTTGAGGTAGGCTCGTGGTTCAGCTTACCAACAGCGGTGCTCCCGTTATTGAAAGGGATCAGCCAAGTCAGCTTCATCGAAAATGCGTTGTCGGGGCTCGTTATCTTAATCGCCATCGCACTTAACAACCTAAAGCATGCCATTTGGGTTGTGCTAGCAGTAATAATTAGCACCATTTTTAGTAAGATGATCGGTGCTTCTAACGAATTGGTTGCCCAAGGTCTTTACGGGTACAACGCCATTCTTGCCACTCTAGCACTGGTGCTCTATCCGCGAATCCCTTGGCCGTTAATCCTATTAGGCATGCTGTTGAGCTGTCTCATCACACTTGGTTTTCATGAACGGTCACTGCTACCACTGACCGCGCCTTTTGTCCTTAGCACTTGGATAATCGTTTACCTATCCACTCATTTTAAAAAGCTAGATGAAGACTAATGATGATCAGTATTGACTATCAAAACGCTCAATATACTGCTTAGGCGTCAAACCTCGATGTTTCTTAAACATCCGATTAAAGCTCGCGACGTTGGTATAACCTAACCTCTTCGAGACCTCTTCCACTGGCACTGAATACATCAGTAGCTCTACCGCCACGTTACTTAACGCATACCCCATAATGGTAGAAAAATTGATGCCCGATTTATGCAAACGGCGTTGAAACTGCTGCTCAGAGAGCCCTAATAAACTGGAAACCTTGTGAAGGGTTGGTAAACCAAAGTGGCGACTGTAGTTGATCATCTCATAGGTGACCTTATGTTCATCACCAGCATCTGGCATGTTTAGATAGTTATCCAAGTCATGGAAGTTCATCGCCAAACTCATCTTGCCGACAGAAGGTGATTGGTTGATCGACAACCTCAAGTGGCTAGGTATCCAAATCTCAGTCCGTGGTTGGCCCCACTGAATATTGCACCCAAAGTACTCCTGATAAAGTTGAGTATTTTCACGATAACCAGCGATAGATACGGCTGCAGGGGTAAAATCGTCTCCCAAGTATCGTCTCAATATCTTCATCATAAAGATGGCAACTCGAATCGAGTCATGAACTTTACCAGTCTCAGAATACGCAGGGTTGTCGTAACACCACTTGATGAGTTTACCGACTTGAGCGCCATAGAGAAAAGCACCAGATTGCAAACAGTGCAGGCCAATGTTAACTCGACGAATAGAAGAAGCCAGATCGTGCCCAGAGAAAAACCAGTTCGAGAGAGGACCTAGCCTTTCAATATCCACCCTATCAGCAAGCTTCAAGATAATATCGGAATCGCCTGTTTGTTGTTCAAGCAAGCCATACCATTTGTCCACTTCGCTAACGGGAATAAGGCTCATCGGGTTGTTAAATACCGACTTGGGGATACCTAATTGCTCTACATTCACGAACTTATTGGTCGTTGCGTGTTGGTAAATACCCAGAATTCCCAATGCTCTTAAGAAGTTACAATTGTTCATTAGCTACCATACCTAGAAGTCACTATTACTGATCAAATCATATTGGCATCATTATTAAAGTAATTGGTAAATTTTCAACCTCTAAATCTGATATCAATCACACTCTGTGCTCAATTTAACCTAGGGTTTATCAATGAGTTTAGTGAGTGTCCCATTTGTCGGCACCGGCGCCGATACCGCTCTACACGTTGTAGCAGGCGTTGTATTGATCGCAACTATCGCTGCTGCATGTTACGGGTTCTGGCGTGTGCATGAATTACCAATCAATAAAGCTCACAGCAAAGAGCACCAACAACTCGGTTTGATCACCGCATTAACTTGGATTGGTTTTATCTGGCACTGGGTATGGGTACTCGCCGTCATCTTGGCCTTTGTTGATATGGAAAAAGCCATCATCAATCTGAGAGACACCTGGAAAGCGCCGCCAAAGTCTGATCTACCGCCGGAACAAAATGATAAAAATGAGGAGAACCCAGTATGTTAGAAGGTTTAGCTATTTGGGCGCTGTTCATTTATTTACTGAGACTGGTCGGTATGCCTTGGAATAAAGGCACCAAAGCGTTTGCTTACTTAGGTGGTACATCTTGGTTGATGTTCGTATGGGTTGGATTAATCAACTTTACTCCGATGGACTTATCTGGAGGATCGGTTGTTCAGTCTCCACATATTCAATTACGTCCGGACTCAACAGCGGTCACAGGAAAAACCACAAAGGTTCACATCAGCCCAAACCAAGATGTGGTTGAAGGGCAACTTCTTTATGAAATTGATGACACTAAGTATGTGATTGCGAGAGACAAAGCAGGCGTTCAACTTGAGTCAACAAAAGTCGCTTTAGATACCGCTCGCCAAGAAGTCAGCATTACTAAAATTAGCTATCAGTCGGCGCTAGAAGACATCAAAACATCTATTGCACAGATAGAGTCAGCAAAGACCGATCTAGTGTTGCAATCTAAGACCCTTGACCGTTACCAGAAACAAAACAGTGTCGTAGAACATACGATTACAGAAACTGACATCGACCAACAAACAGCAAAGGTAGACTTAGCGACGTATAACGTTACCACATTGGAATCTCAGCTTAGCAAGAAAGAAGTCGATGCCGAGAATGCGAAATTAAACATCCACAAAGCTGAAACCAATGTAAGCAAGAAGCAGACTGAGGTCGATTCAGCAAAAGCAACATTGGCACAAGCACAATGGGACTTGAACAGTACCAAAGTCACGGCACCGACTGACGGCTTTGTAACGAACTTTATCCTTCGTGAGGGTCAACGCGTTTCAATGATGCCTCGTATCCAGATGTATACCGAAGAGAAGTACGTATTGATGCGAGTCAATCACCAAGCGATTCGCAATGTTAAGGTGGGTCAGCCAGCAGAATTTTCGACCGCGGTATACCCGGGGAAAATATTCTCTGCAACCGTAGAAGGCATTGTTGAAGCGACGGGTGAGGCACAAGCTAGCTTATTAGGTATTGATGAACAGGTTCGCGTTACCACAGGCAGAAACCTCCAAAACAAACACCACTTTGTCCGCTTAAAAATTGACGAAACGGAAGGTTACGATATTCCTGTCGGCTCCGTTGGATTAGCTTGGGTAAGCGGTGAAAAGCCAATTGGCTTTATGGGCTTCCTAGACGTAATACGCGGGATTATCATTCGAATGAAATCTCAGTTGTACTTCTTTTACTCAATCTAACTTAAGTACCAAGTCAATCAATACAAAGCCAGTATGCCCTTAAAGCATGCTGGCTTTTTTTGGGGAAGAACAAAGACGAGTTAGTACTAGCTGTCGGCATAAAATACAAAATAGTTCTTATTACACAGCTTAGACAACTCATCCACATTTGCATAATGCATTTTCGTTTTGCGAAATTACAATTTTAAAACGCAAAAAATTAGCTTAAATACGCACCAAATTGCTATAAAACACCCATTTTACGTCGTTTTAAAAGTTGGCACACTAACTGCAATGTATACATTGACCCTTCTTAAGCCGAGGGTCACCTAGCCAACTGACGTTGTTAGTGAACCTTTGTTGTTCACGATATATATAGGCCAATTGCGAATATTGCGATTGGCCATTTTTTTGCCTGTCATTTAAGAAACATCGCCCGCCCAATATACAGACACCCATTCATAAATATAATAATCAACATTCATAGCCAACTATGAACAACAGATACCTGATGCGTTATAGAAAACGTTTTCTATTTATTTTAATTAAAAAAATACAAAATATAACCTTATGTTTTATATTGTTTTTAGTTCAATAACTGATTCCATACCGCTTTTATTGACAAAATTAGCATTGACTACGTGATTTATATCACCATAATGCGCACGTTTGCCTGCAATACGGCGACCGTTAAATTTAATTTTGATCATTTGCGGAGGTAAAAAATGGCTGCTGATAATAACTACAGTCTTGGGCCGGTTCCTACATCGGCTAGGAAAGGAGTCGCTTCACTCACCATGGTAATGCTTGGACTCACTTTCTTCTCTGCAAGTATGTGGACAGGTGGTTCACTCGGGACAGGTCTTTCATTCAACGATTTCTTCCTCGCCGTTCTCATCGGTAACCTAATCCTCGGTATTTACACTTCTTTTCTTGGCTACATCGGCTCATCTACTGGCCTTTCTACTCACCTCCTTGCTCGTTTCTCTTTCGGTACTAAAGGCTCATGGCTTCCTTCTGCTCTACTTGGCGGTACACAAGTCGGTTGGTTTGGTGTGGGCGTTGCCATGTTTGCGATTCCGGTACAAAAAGCCACGGGCATTGATACCAACACCTTGATTGTTGTATCAGGCTTGTTGATGACAGGTACGGTGTACTTCGGTATTAAAGCACTCATGGTGCTTTCAGCGATTGCGGTTCCTGCGATTGCGATTCTAGGTGGTTACTCAGTATTGACCGCGGTAGACAGTGTTGGCGGGCTAGAACAGCTACAACTGATTGACCCGGAAACACCAATGGACTTCTCCATGGCGTTAGCAATGGTTGTCGGTTCATTCGTGAGTGCAGGTACTTTAACTGCCGATTTCGTTCGCTTTGGTAAAAAGCCAGCGAGCGCAGTGTTAATTACCATGGTCGCGTTCTTCATCGGTAACTCACTGATGTTTATCTTTGGCGCGGCAGGTGCAGCAGCGACGGGGCTCTCTGACATTTCAGATGTGATGATTGCGCAAGGACTACTTCTTCCAGCCATCATCGTTCTAGGCTTGAACATCTGGACAACCAATGAAAATGCACTTTATGCGTCAGGTCTTGGTTTATCTAACATCACAGGTCGCTCAAGTACTACAATGTCTATCATTAACGGTATCGTAGGTACGATTTTCGCGCTTTGGTTGTACAACAACTTCGTCGGCTGGTTAACCTTCCTTTCGCTGGCCATTCCACCCATTGGTGGCGTAATCATCGCCGACTTCTTTGCGAACCGTAAACGTTACAAAGATTTTGCAAAAGCAGAGTTCCAAACCGTTAACTGGGCTGGCATTATCGCAGTAGCAACAGGCGTAGCCGCTGGTCACTTCCTTCCGGGCATCGTTCCTTTAAATGCCGTGTTTGGTGGTGCAATCAGTTACCTCGTGCTTAACCCTCTATTGAATAAAAACGCTCTGAAATCTCAGGCCGCTTAAGGACACACTATGACAACCTTATTAATCAAGAACGCGAAACTTCAAGACCAAGAGGGCTTGAAACAGATTCTGATTGAAAATGGTCAATTTTCTCGCATTCTCGATAATGACGCGCAAATCAATCATCAAGGCGACACCCTTGATGCTGAAGGTGGCATTGCAGTTACTCCTTTCTGTGAACCGCACATCCACCTAGATACTACTCAAACTGCTGGTGAGCCTAACTGGAACATCTCTGGCACTTTGTTTGAAGGTATTGAGCGTTGGGCTGAGCGTAAAGAACTGCTATCAATCGAAGACGTAAAGTCTCGTGCCAAGCAAACACTGAAATGGCAGATAGCTAACGGTGTTCAACACGTTCGTACACACGTTGATGTGTCAGACCCAACACTCGTTGCGTTAAGAGCGATGGTTGAAGTTCGTGAAGAGATGAAAGAGTGGGTCGACATCCAGATCGTTGCATTCCCTCAAGAAGGCATTCTTTCATACCCTAACGGCAAAGAGTTGCTTGAAGAAGCAGTGAAGATCGGCGCTGACGTTATCGGTGCTATCCCTCACTTTGAATTCACTCGTGAATACGGTGTTGAATCTCTGCATTACGTGTTCGATCTTGCACGCAAGTACGACTGCCTGATCGATGTTCACTGTGATGAGATTGACGATGAACAATCTCGCTTTGTTGAAACGCTGGCAGCCCTTGCGCACAAATTCGAAATGGGTGAGAAGGTAACGGCAAGCCATACCACAGCAATGGGGTCTTATAACGGTGCTTACGCATCTCGCTTGTTCCGTCTATTGAAGATGTCTGGTATTAACTTCGTGGCTAACCCGTTAGTGAATATTCACTTACAGGGTCGCTTTGACGACTACCCGAAACGTCGTGGCGTAACGCGTGTTAAAGAAATGCTAGCAGCAAATATCAATGTGTGTTTCGGCCACGATGATGTGTTTGACCCATGGTACCCACTAGGTACAGCGAATATGCTTCAAGTTCTGCACATGGGACTGCACGTAACGCAAGTGATGGGCTACGACCAAATCAACACCTCACTTGATTTGATCAGCAAGAACTCAGCACGCACACTGCATATCCAAGACAACTACGGCATTGAAGAAGGTAAGCCAGGAAGCTTACTAATTCTTCCTGCAGACGATGGCTTTGATGCGGTACGTCGCCAAGTTCCGGTGCAGTACTCGATTCGCCACGGAAAAATAATCGCAGAGACTCAACCAGCTAAGACTAAAATTAATTTAGATAAGACTGAAGATATCAACTTCAAACGATAATATCGTCTATACTAACGAAGAAAAGGAGGCTTAGGCTTCCTTTTTACTTTGTCATGGTGTGTAACTTTATAAACCTATCAGCTGTTGTAGGTAGTTTTTGTTAACGAGCGCAACATGACAAAAAAACTCGCTGATTTATCAATCAATGAGTGTACAACCCGAAAGACTGTGTTAACATGCACTCGCTCTGTTAGCCGGAGTTATTTAAGTTAGATGAATAGTAAAAAATGACATGTAAAATCGTTACCCGTTTTTGTAAGTAGTTTTTCCTTATTTCTTAGCAATATTAAATAATTCAATTATCAGCGCATTGCAGTAATGCAATCAACAATTTAGAAAATTTATGAATAAGGGACAAATTATGTCTAACACAAATACTGGCACTGTAAAATGGTTTAACGAAGAGAAAGGTTTCGGTTTCATTTCTCAAGACAACGGCGGCGCTGACGTATTCGTACACTTCCGTGCTATCGCTTCTGAAGGTTTCAAAACTCTGAAAGAAGGCCAAAAGGTTTCTTTCGAAGTTGAAAACGGTCAAAAAGGCCTACAAGCAGCAAACGTTGTTGCTCAATAATTAGCTTTTAGCTAAAAAGAATTTTAAAGCGCTGATTTTTATCGGCGCTTTTTTATGCCTGAAATAAACTTCCACTGAGTTACTATCGCTTCCACACTCACCCGTATTACCCATTTTTCGGCAGCGTATTTTAACAAACTAGGCATTTTAACAGACCAAATGCTTTAAATTTAACAAGCTCAGTGTTTGAACAAGCTTGGCTAACCCATTATTGACCGCGATTGGTATTACAGCCCCCATCACCAACAGCCGCCCCCACCCAACCGGACCACTCCTCTTTGGTCAAATAACACCCTATTTATTATTCGATATAAATATGCAATCGATTTCCATAATGAAAATGAGTTGTTTACCCAATCCTCATCCATTAATTATATAATTTTTAAAGCAAAGATCGGTAAAATCCGCTAATCTTGGTCGCAGTGGCTTAGTTAGTTTGGTATCTGCAGTAAAAATCATGAAAAAAGACGAATTTCAAAAATCCACCGCAAATCTAAAAAAAGCGGTGCCTCTTATGATGAAGAACCGGGTGTCTACTACACCTGCAAATTACGCACTTTGGTACACCTATGTTGACAATGCTATCCCACAGCTGACTAAAGACATGGATGGTATCTTGGAATACTATGGCATTTGTCCTCCAGCCGTTGGTGAGCAGCTTTACAATAATTATGTTGCTAGCAAGTCTGAAACGAATATCAATGACCTCCGCGCTAATTTAGAGTTGTTGGTCTCGGAAGTTTCGAATTCGATGAATGACACACTGACCGATACCTCTGCTTTTTCTGAGATGATTGATAAAAGCTTCGAGGATTTGGCCCGCGTTGACAATGAAAGTTTATCGATCGATGAAGTCATGTCTTTAGTTCGTCAGTTAGTTTCTGAATCTCGTCATATTCGTCACTCTACTCAATTTTTAAATTCTCAGTTGAATTCTGCAACATCAGAAATCACTAAGCTAAAATCTCAGCTGGTAGAAGTGCAGAAAGATGCACTCTTTGACAGCACAACGACACTCTATAACCGTCGCTCTTTCGACCGTGATATAGAAACCCTGTGTGAAGCGAAACAACCTCTGTGTTTGATTCTTCTCGATATCGATCATTTTAAAAACTTCAACGACACTTATGGCCACCTATTTGGTGACATGGTTCTTAAAGGCATTGCGCGCAAATTAAAACAAATGTGCCGTGAAGGTATTTCTGCTTACCGATTTGGTGGTGAAGAGTTCGCGATAATCGTGCCAAACAAATCATTACGCATTGCACGCCAGCTTGCTGACACCAACCGCCGCTCTCTAGAAAAGCTATCGATTAAAGATCGTCGTAGCGGGCAACAGGTAGGTAGCATCACCGCATCGTTTGGTGTTGCTGAGCTTGAACCCAGTGAATCGGCACAATCACTGATCGAACGCGCTGATAAGCTACTTTACGAAGCGAAGTCACTTGGTCGAAATAGAGTGATGCCGCTGTAGTCTGCAATCATCTAAACAAATTTACAGTTAAACGACGTACTAACTAGGCTCAAGGCTCAGGCTCAGGCTCAGGCTCAGGCTCAAAAATAGACTCGTAATTAACATCGAAAGCAAAAAGCCCCAATCAATAACCAGTAGGTTAATGGTTGGGGCTTTGTCGTTTATGCATAGTCGTCAGTGTTTAATGCTAAATACATTCAGAGTATTTAACACTACACTGGTTCTACATCTTTCATAAATACCAAAGATGTAGCTGTGACATTAAAGGGCGTAGCAATAGTTAAGACAGTAATCCTCACCGCTCTTAGCTCGGAACTCTTTGTCTTCGCTGCATGCTTTTGGTTTACCCTTCTCATCACCTTGAACTAGGCTGATCCAGTGACGTATTGCTGTAGTGATTCCTTGACGCTCAGTATTCGTTTGTACCGCTTCCATTGGCGACTGGCCAAACGTGGTGCACGACTCTAACTGAATATCATCGATATCGACCAATTCAATGCACCCCGTCCCTTTATGACAACCAAACATCACTTCTAAATGGCTTCCACTGCTATCTCGGAACAAGATTGAGTCTGGGTCACACTTCTCACCCATGTAAGCTACAAACTGCTTAGGATGCTTTAGACCGCTGTGTTGGCCATCTTTGAAATAAGCCATGATATGGCGGTAATCAACTACGTAGCTCGTTACATCTTGATGTGAGCCGTTCTCTAATGGGAACAATCTGTCTAGCAGTTGCTTCGCTTTGAGTTGCTTCTCAGTTTGCTGTTTGGCACTGATAGTCTCCACGGCAAAGACAGCTTCAGCGATAAATGGTTTTGTTTGTTTTTGGATTTCTGTTTTATCGAATGTAAGCATATTCATAGTCTTTCCCTCTTGACCAACCCGGTGAACATTCACCGATTTTTATAGCAAAAATGTGTCCTAGAGCAATTATTCCAAACTAACGTTTAACTTATTTGTCATTTTGTGAATTGCTTAGTTTGTAGACTAGCGCTTTTTTGCCTACAATTTCACAACAAAAATTTTACAATGTGAATTTTACAAATATGGCCTTGTCAAAAAGTTTAGTTCGTCAGTCTCATTTCCTAGGTACGAAAATACGTAACCTAAGAAAACGTAACCATTTAACGATGGAAGATCTGTCTGCGCGTTGTATTAGAATCAACCCAGAATACGCACCTTCCGTTTCTTACCTTTCCATGATTGAACGTGGAAAGCGCGTCCCAAGCATCGATATGCTAGAAGTAATCGCGCAGGTCTTTCAGAAGAACCCAACCTGGTTCCTTGACGACGAATCTGAACAACAAGCCATTGCTCCTGATAAAGGGAATCGTGGTGGGATAAGTGGCATGGCACTCGAGCCTAGCTTTCTTTTCTCCAACGACATCCTGCAAATTGCAATTCCAGAGATGCTATCGCAAACGGGGATCTCAGGCCGCCAGTTTGCACACCTCTTGATTCGAGCACACCAAGAAAGCAATCAAAACCACTTCCCTGACCTTGAGCGCGCAGCGGAAGAAGTTGGCTTGAAACGTCTTAACCTCAGCGTAGAAGACCTTATAGACATCGCTAGAAGCCTAGGAATTAACATCCGTTGGGTAACACGCACACCGAAAGACGTTGTTGATGAACTCGGAATTAATGCCAAACAGCTAGTCACTTCGTTCTTTGAACCTCCTAGCACAATCTTCTTAAATGAAATCCTGAAAGAGTACCCCACTCGTCTGAAATACGATTTATCGGTCTATATTGGCCATTGTATTCTGCATAGCAAAGAAGGCTTAAAGAGTGTGTTGTCGGTCGGCAACAACAACACATGGGACGACAACCAGGTTTCAGGCTCTTCGCAACTTAATTCTCAAGATATTCTTCAAGCATGGCGAGACTTTGAATCTAGCTTCTTTGCTGGCGCACTTCTTTGCCCGAAAGTTCCATTTAGACAGTTGCTTGACCGCACTGGTTACGAAATCGACGTTCACAAAAGAGCGGGGGTTTCCCCCTCTGTTGCTATGCGTCGAATGACGGTAGTATCGCCCTACCCTCACTGGCACTACTTTGATGCTTATGGGCCAGGGAAACTCAAGGCGGTGTACCGCGGGAACGGGATTCCACTGCCTTGGGGAAATATGAGAACTGTTGCCGACCCATGTCAACATTGGGCTGTGTTCCGTCGATTGTCAGAACCTCGCGCAGGGAGTTCGGCTCAAATATCTATTTTAAATGTGGGTGATGAACCAAGAATCTACTGCTGTGAATCCATCAATATGACGGACCCTGCAGGTAACAATCGCGTATTGTGTGCAGGCATAGACCTTAACCCTGCAATTGATGCACAAGGCGGTAATTCAAGAGACATTGCAGAGCAACTTAAAGCATCATGCGTTAACAATGGTGGCTCGGTGGTAATCCCGCGTAACATCAAGAAAGATCTCACGACAATAGCCAAGATTCTAAATATAAATTGGATTGAACGTGGGATTGAGACAGAGGCTAGGCTTATCTGCTCCCGAGGTGGAGAATGCCCGCGCCAACCAAGCTGTTACTCAAAGTGTGGTGAGTGTTAGCGCAAGAATGGTATGAGCATGATTAGTAAATTGTCGTGCTCTGCTTGTTTTGCTTGAGCTAACTGCACTTAATAATAAGTGTAGTAATAACAATTAATAAAAAGTAATACCAACAAGTAGAACTCAAAATTCAGGCAAAAAAAAACCAATCACAAAAGGGTGATTGGTCATATATTTTGTGTGAACAATATGGGTTCACTAACAACGTCAGTTGGCTAGGTGACCCTCGGCTTAAGAAGGGTCACTATTACTAATGCACTATACGTGCCAACTTTAAATATACGTATTTACTACGCATCTGAACACGTATTCGCCATAAATGCTTGTTTGTTTTGCAAACTGAAATTGCAAATTGCAAAACCCAACAAATCGCTAGTGATTATGTTGTTATTAATAGATCATTAAAGATTAATTTCTCTTCCTATAAATACCTACTTTTCAATAAATTCGATAGCTTCAACTCTGAAGAAACCTCTTCTTGTTTGCTTAATTACACCCATAAAAAAACGCGAACATTGAAATTCAATATTCGCGCTTGTTCGAGTTCGATAGCAGGAAATCGTCAATGAACGAGAACCCTCTTACGAAGCGATCTCGTTACATAATCTTTGCAAAGCTATCTGCTCAACGTTCTGTCTACCAAAGAGCTACTATTTCTGAGATGCAGGCTTAGAACGGCTTCTAGATGGCGAAGGTTTGTTACCTGTAGGCTTATTACCTGCTGACTTGTTAGACGGTTTGCTCGAACCATTACTTCCACCGAAACCTGACTTTTTAGGTTTACCTGCACCACCTGGCTTGCCAGAACTATTCGTAGAAGGCTTATTACCGCGCTTATAGTTGCTGCCATTATTTCTTAAAGACTTATCATCACCAGCAGCTGCAGAGTTGCTGTCTGAAGCTTTGTTGCCTGAGTTAGGCTTACGCTTTGGAGCAGATCCATTACCTGCTACATGACGCTTGTTCTTACCTGCTGGCTTATGGCCGCGAGCATTCTCACCAGAACGTTGGCCATCCGAGTGTTCGCGTGTCTTTTTCGGTTTCTTAGGCTTAATCGGACGCGAATCCAAGCGAGATTCTGGTAACTTGTTTACGGGTGCAAAACCTTCAAGTTCACGACGCTCCAGTACTTGTTGAATAAGGCGTTCAATACCGAATAGCTCACCCACTTCATCAGCACAAACCAATGAAATTGCTTTACCCACTTCACCAGCACGGCCAGTACGACCAATACGGTGAACGTAATCTTCTGATACGTTTGGAAGGTCGAAGTTAACCACTTGAGGAAGTTGTGGGATATCAATACCACGAGCAGCGATATCGGTCGCTACGAGTACTCGTACCTTACCGGTTTTAAAGTTCTCTAAGGCTTTAGTACGCGCGCCTTGGCTCTTGTTACCATGGATAGGAGCAGAAGTGATGTCTTGCTCTTCAAGGAAACGAGCAAGCTTGTTTGCACCGTGTTTTGTTTTGCTGAACACCAACACTTGTCGCCAATCATTATCTTTGATCAGCTTAGCTAGCATTGGCGCTTTTTTCTTTTTATCTACTGGATAAATACTTTGTTCAACAGTGGGTGCTGTTGAGTTTGCAGGGCTTACCGAGATTTCAACTGGGTTATTTACTAAGCCTTTAGCCAAGCTACGAATATCATCAGAGAACGTTGCAGAGAACAGTAAGTTCTGACGCTTCTTAGGTAGAAAAGCCAAGATCTTACGGATGTCGCGGATGAAACCCATGTCTAACATGCGATCAGCTTCATCTAATACTAGAATCTCTAGCTGATCAAAACGCACTGCATTTTGGTTGTATAGGTCAAGTAGACGACCCGGTGTTGCCACCAACACATCACTGCCTTTACGAAGTTTTTGCATCTGAGGGTTGATTTTCACGCCACCAAACACGACCGTAGAAGTAAGCGGTAAGTTAATACCGTATTTAACTACGCTGCCATTCACTTGCGCAGCAAGTTCACGGGTAGGTGTTAGCACTAATGCACGAACTTGGTTCTGACGTACGCGAGGGCCTTTTGATAACATTTCAAGAATAGGTAGCGTGAAGCCAGCAGTTTTACCTGTACCTGTTTGAGCAGCGGCCATTACATCTTTGCCCGTTAGGACAGCTGGTACGGCTTTCTCTTGGATTGGTGATGGCTTATCGTAACCTTGTGCTTCAATAGCTTTAAGGATCGGTTCAGAAAGGCCAAGGGAGGTAAAACTCATAGATTATTTTCTCAGTTGAATAACATTTAGTATGAGCAACGCGCAGAAAGAAGTCGTTGCTACAGCTTTCGCTCATCAATAGGATTGATAAAGAGCAAAGCGCGGTATTCTGAGGCTTTTCCCCACATTCAGCAACTAAATTCTAATAACAGATCCAATCCAACCTATAAAATTTGTCGTTTCTGTTCGTACATTTTTTCATCAGCCGCTTTGAGTAGTGCATCGACACCACTGTAGTTATTGTTGTGAATTACCCAACCAACGCTAATTCGAAGATAAATCGAGTGCGTATCATAAACAACAGGTGTGCTACATATCGCTCTTCGAAGTTTAGCTACAATCGAAGAGACATGTTGATCATCAATGATGCGTGGTAACAAAACTAAGAACTCATCACCACCGATTCTCGCAACGATATCTGAACCACGTAACTCACTCTTAATGCGATTAGCACACTCAATAAGCACCTGATCGCCAGCCGCATGCCCAAAAGTATCATTGATCGCTTTAAAGCCATCAAGATCGATATTTACCACAGCAAAGGTTCTTGCTCTCTGCTTTTGGGTGACTTTGAACGCCTGCTTTAGGCTGTACATAAAGTATCGACGATTAGGTAGCATGGTGAGTTCATCATGCATAGAGCGACTATCTGCAATTCGGTACAGGCGATAAATAGTAAAGAAGGCAAACGCCAGCACTAACATTATGGTGTAACCCACCAACCTTACTGCTTGAATTCGATACCACTGCACATCCATCAACACATGCTCATTACCAGAGAGAGCAAGGTACCAACCACCGTATGGAAAGCTCACCTGTTCAGTCACAAAAGCATTATCAAATACGTCCTGAGAGCCATAAAAGACCGCGCCATCTTTACCCGAACTGTTTACACCGCGAATCGCGAGTTTATACTTGTTTTCGAGTATCCCAATTCCGACATCTTCAAACAGCTCATCTAAACTAATAACGGCACTGGATACACCCCAATAGTCTTCGTTAAAAGGCGGGTCTCGAAAGATCGGAGTTCGCGTAATGATAGCTTGGCCACCTTGAAACAGCTCAAAAGGACCAGCAATAAAGGTGTTGCCAAGATTACGGGCTATCTCAACAGACTCCCATTGGTCTGGATAATCACGATAATTAATACCGAGAATCTGCTCATTGCCTTCCATAGGGTAAACAAAGTTTAGAATGTCGTCTTTGGCTAGCCCAATAAGACGAATATGGAAACCATCTTTAATAATACTTTCAGCAATCTTGTCCCAATTTTTCACCTCACCATCAGGGTTTATGGTCACTAAGGTCGAAAAATTATTGAGGATATACATATCTGACACGATCGCGGCTTCGATTCGAGAACGAATGATCGATAGCTGCTTTTTTGCC
The DNA here is from genome assembly GCF_041466065.1 of Vibrio sp. 10N.239.312.C11. Classification (NCBI taxonomy): domain Bacteria; kingdom Pseudomonadati; phylum Pseudomonadota; class Gammaproteobacteria; order Vibrionales; family Vibrionaceae; genus Vibrio; species Vibrio sp. 10N.239.312.C11. The sequence goes on along the minus strand of NZ_JBFSRZ010000037.1, from coordinate 5,036 downwards.
TCAGAGTAGGATTCATCTTTCAGGTAGGATAACTCTTTAGAGTGAAAAAACTCGATAGCACTCATTACCACTAAAAAAAACAGTAAAGATAATAATTTGGCAGGCCATTGCTTGCTAGAACCACTTGGCATTCAGACCCCCTAAACCTTTTTGTTCTTAAATTTGCTCATATCAGACTAACTCTTTAAGTATGCCGTTAAGCTATTTAAATACATACACTTAGCCTAGTGCTCATTTCATTATTGAGTCATTCATCACTTAAAGTCCATTAGACACATTGATTACTGAACCAAATATCGGATCAATCTTATTAAAGATTACAATGTATTGACCAAAACCTTACATTGAAAGATTCATGAGTGTTATTTTATATTCACAATTAATCAGCTTGGTACCTTACGAACATGAAGCTAAAAACGCTGACTCTGTGCACATTGTTATCAATCTCAGTTGCGGTTGCGGTTGCGGTTCACGCACAAGCTACTTCAGATACGCTAACGGCTTTTGACACACAACAGACTGTTACTATACAAGAGCCTGTTAACATACAAGCAACAAGCGTACCAAGTATTCAATTACAAGCTGGTGTTCTCGACTCTCAAGAGCAATCTTTTAAACAATCCGCCGATCTGATTCGCACAACCTACGAAAGCCAACTTTACACTCTGCCTGCATTCAAAGAGGGTCACTATGGTTTGCGTATGTATCGACAAACATTAGACGACAAATATTCTGCCGCGGTATGGAGTGACATGGCACGTGTCGCAAGTAAGCTCAGCCGCTTGTCGAATGATGTTCACACCATGGAACAAATCGTACTGTACTCAGAAAAGCGTGTTGCTTCCTATGTTGGCGATAGCGATGAACGCAGTGTTCGACGCTACAACATCACCAAGCACATGCCAGAATATCTATATCTTGGTGTTGACCTTCTCGGCTCTATGGCGCGCGCCAATGAGTACGGTTTAGAACACAAGAACGATGTCAAACTGCGCGAGATTATTCGTCGTTATGACTTTTCACGATACGTGACCAATGAAGATATGGTGAAAGCGTGGGCAGCCCAACTCGCTAATCAAGTTTACTGGCTACGCCAATTGGGTGAACAAGATGTCGTTGATGAATTTGTCGATACCTTCAAAAAAGCCTACCCAGACGATAACGACAAGAAGCTTTCAAGCCAGCAATACGGCAATAAGATCTATGGTATGACACATGTGATCTTTGGAGATTCTGAGTATTACCAGCACCAAGTAAGCGAGCAAGAACACCAATGGGTCTACGATTACTTCAGAGAAAACATCGATACGATCCTGCTACGAGCTAAAGAGGATGTGATTGCTGAGGTTGGGTTGACTTTCTTACTAGCCGGTCTAGAGAATGACCCGGTTGTAGAGAAAACTAGGCTTGCAATCCAGGCATCTATCGATAAGACAAAAGGCATGATCCCTTCGGTCACCGGTGATTTTGATCTCAAGTATGGAGAGCACCGCAACGTACTCGCTATCATGCTACTCGATTGGCAGCAAGTGAACGAAGCACCGACTTATGAAGGTAACCCAAAAGTCTTTACTAACATCCCTTACGGACTAGTTGAAAATCAACCGCTGAAACACTAGAAGTAATACTTAAGTTGATTTTGGATCCAAAAAAAAGCCGCAAACCTCTCAAGGTCTGCGGCTTTTTAACTCTTATCAAACAATCACTTCACTCAAGCTTAGTCTTATGTTTAAGTTCAGGGGCAGATTTTGTTCATCACTATCGTGAAATCCCCTTCTGCGTATCCTTCTATCAAGGAGACATCGTCACAGAGTATTTTACAAAATCGATATACGCCTTGAGGGTGATAACTCATCAAGGTATTGCGTGAAGGATATTGGCTTGAATTGAGCAGATTAAAAATCACCGTCTGATTCGCTAGTCCAAACATGCGAGTAATCATGTTAGTCAGATAATCCGAGTCGCGAGAGATGTAATTCAATGAGCCACTGGCGATAACTACATCGTGTACCTCAAGGCTCATTTGGCTCATATCACCCGACAAAAACCGACAACGATCTTCTGTATAGCTCTGCTTCGCCTTCTTTAAAAAGCCTGCGTGTTGGTCAACGCCGGTGTAAGATTGAATGCGATAGATGCTATCGAGCAGCTCAAACAGCTCGCCATAGCCACAACCTAAATCTAAAATACTCTTCTTTTCGAAGTCAGCCGAACGAGCAATCACTTCAAAGCGACATAATTGGCTCTCTTCGCTGGTCCACCCTAAAGCTTTAGCCTTGTCGCCATTCGAGCGGTTAGCCTGTTTGCGATGATAGCGATACACTTTCCAACGATCGAGCCAGTGCATTCAAACAAATCTCACTTCAATGAACATAAGTACGCCTCAATAAACTTAGACGTCAGAATTTGAAGAAAAGAGCCCACCGATTTTATAACCGACCGCATAACAAACCACGGCGACAGTCACAAACACCAAAGCTGAAAAGACATAAGCCACCGATGCTGCGACGCCAGTGCCCCATACTACGCTAAACACCAAACCGAGATACGCTTCTTGCGGCCACTGATAGATAGGAAACTGAGTACCACCAGCAATAAGATAAACCATCGCAAACAAGCCAATGAAGGTAGCAATAAGACCGATGAGAACGCGCATGTTCATAGAGAAACCCTTGATAAATTTGAGCTTGGTTGCCGTATTCTTAGTCGGAACGGAATATTCTTATTCGGAACCGAGTGTTCTTAATAGAAACCGGATTTTCTTAATTGAAGCCGAATGCTATTAATCGCAACCTAATGATATTCAAGTATATCGGATAAAACAGGCTTGCTCTATTACTCTTCCGAGTGAGCCTTATACACCGCATAGCAATAAAAGTGGTGGTTCAAAATCTGAATCAACTTAACGAGCAGGCACAAAAAAGCGGACACCCTTCTCACGTTAAATCCGCAAGAAAGGTGCCCGCTTCAACTGAATTTAGGCGCTTGAACTGAATCTCGCTTAAAGCAGGATGAAGATACCCGCTAAACACGCACTCATTAGGTTTGCAAGCGTACCAGCAGCGACTGCTTTCAAGCCTAAGTTTGCCACTTCAGCACGACGCTCTGGTGCCATAACACCGATTGAACCTAGCTGAATTGCGATAGAGCCAATGTTAGCAAAACCACATAGAGCAAACGTCACGATGACTTGGCTGTGTTCAGATAGCAGCGCTTTGTTCTCAACGAAATCGATGAAAGCAACAAACTCGTTCATTACGATCTTCTGACCAATGTAAGAACCCGCCATCAATACTTCATCACTCGGGATACCGATCAGCCATGCTAGTGGTGAGAACAGGTAACCAAAGATAGCTTGCAGCGTAATACCGGCAAAACCGAACGTCTCACCTAAGCTTTCTAGGCCAGTGTTCACCATCGCAATTACACTCACGAATGCAATCAACATAGTACCGACAGCCACCGCGACTTTCATACCGTTCATCGCGCCGCTTGCCAGTGCATCGATCACGTTGCTTTGGTCAGCTTTATCGAGTTCGATATGGTCGTAGTCACTTGGTGTGCTGCGCTCAGGAACGATAATCTTCGCCATTAACAGACTACCCGGAGCTGCCATGAAACTTGCTGCGATAAGGTATTTAAGTTCAACACCTAAACCAGCATAACCACCAAGCACACTGCCCGCTACGGACGCCATACCACCTGCCATTACAGCAAACAGTTCCGAACGAGTCATAGACTTTAAAAACGGACGAATAAGAAGAGGAGACTCACCCTGAGAAAGGAAGATATTACCTGTTGCTACCAAGGATTCAGCTTTACTGGTGCCCAGCAGTTTTTGCACAGCTCCACCCAAGATTTGAATCACTTTTTGCATGATGCCGAGGTAGTAAAGTGCAGAAATCAGAGCACTGAAGAAGATAATGATTGGAAGTACGCGTATCGCGAAAATGAAACCTTCAGTTGCAAGGTCGCCGAAAAGGAATGCGATACCAGCGTCTGCAAAACCAAGCAGGCTAGAAACGCCATTACTTAGGCTCGTTAGCGCCAATTGTCCCCATGGGAAATATAACACCAAAGCCGCGAAGCCGATTTGAAGTAATAGTGCACGAGAGACTGTTTTCCAGTTAATCGAAGAACGACTTTCAGATAGCAGGTACGCACAAGCAATCAGTGCAAGAACACCGACAAAACCAAATAGAATATTCATAATATGTCCTAGTAATCCTTAAAGAGTGAACATGAGCCAAACGAATGACATCAAAGGAATAGGACAAAGAACCGCAAGCAAAACGCTACGCGATGAAGGAACTAACAGGGTTAGCGAATGTAACAACGAGTTGTTCATGTAAAAATCACCTTATACAAGCAGTGGAACGTAGCTGGTCCGGTCCGTGGGGTCATTCACATATCCATGTGACGGCTTGTATTGGCTAAGCACCGGCTTAAAACCGGAAAAGAAGTATAAACAGTTAAGTGAGACTTTCATCACATTTTTCAACGCAAACGATCGCGCGGTCAAGGATTAAACAAAACGCAGTGTTTATCGTCATTTTCGTTCTTCAAAAACTGTAAACAATCTGTATAAGGTTGAATTTGGAATGTTAAGTCCTTAAGCGTATGAGCGTAACCTCTCGGTTAATTCTGTGTGATTATTACCACTTTTCTGTGTTCTCCCTCATTTACTATGACTTCAAGATTCATCTTAAGTTTAGATGCGTATATACTTTGCATTATCTCACCCATTCATTATCTATAAAACGAGAAGAGCTGATTAGATATAACAGCCATTGAGACTAAGAGAGGAAACACGTGAAGAAAATGGAAGCTCCACACGACATGAACAATGGAGCTAGATTCAAAACAAATAGACACGGCTATGTGACAGTAGTTGAGTATTATAATACCTATACCGTTATTGTCGCGTTTGAAAACACCGGAAATATCCGCGCTATCAGTGCGGCGAAATTACGTACAGGTCAGGGCTTTGTTGCGTAATTAAATTTAAAGATAGAACAACCCCGTTTCGCGTATTT
>NZ_JBFSRZ010000036.1:0-49013 GCF_041466065.1 Vibrio sp. 10N.239.312.C11 | reverse complement strand
AGAGCCAGAGCCAGAGCCAGAGCCAGAGCCAGAGCCAGAGCCAGAGCCAGAGCCACAATTAACGACAAGTCATTATTCAAGCTACGCCGAAATACGCGCTGCAGAATTTGAAGTGCCGAATCTTGAGGATGTTCAGAAACTTCTGAGTCGTTTAGAAGCGACTAATGTTGTCGATGAGCTGAATCTAGATGAGTTGATGGATCGGAACACACAGCAAATTGCTCAGCAGGCAGACATGCAAATGTTTGACGCTGCAGTAGAGTCTGTTCAAGTGTCTGTAGATCCTGAAATTCAAGATTGGGATCTTCCAGAACCTGATTTATCAATTGCTGTAGAGCCACCTGTTGAATCGCAGCAAATTGAAGAGTTACAAGCTGAATCGCTGGAGACGGAGCAAGTAGAAGTTAAGGCTACTGAACCCGATCTTGAATCTCCTCAAATTGAGCCATTTACCGAACTTGAAACTCAAGCTGGTGGAGCTGGTCAGTTTACATCATGGGAAACGACGGCTAGAACTGAAGATTTTCAAGTGCTGTATTTTGATGTGAACGGTGTGACGTTTGCTGTGCCACTTGATGAGCTCGGGGGTATTCATCGCCTCGAAGAGTTAAGTCATATTATTGGCAAACCTGCTTGGTATTTGGGGTTGCAAACTAATCGAGATAGTAAGCTAGACGTGGTTGATACCGCCAAATGGGTGATGCCTGAAAAGCTATTATGTGATGATTATAAAGAAAATTATCAATATATAGTCATGCTTGGCGAAAGCTTGTGGGGGCTTGCGAGCACAGAGCTTAAAGGTACCGAGCTGCTTAATACAGATAAAGTACGCTGGCGAGAAACGGCAGGGAAACGGCCATGGCTCGCTGGTATGGTAAAAGAAAAAATGTGTGCTTTGATCCATGTTGAAGCATTAACCGCCATGCTAAATGCAGGGCTAGACGTAAAAGCATTGGGCTAGTACTACGATTGGTACAATATAAGCATCAAGTTAACAACAGTGGTCGGTAACGACGGCAAGAGGATTATCTATGTCTCATATGAGTGAAGTTGAAGTAAGAAAAGATCAAACAAATGATGAAGTACTTCAATGGGTGACATTTCAACTAGAAGAAGAAACTTACGGCATCAATGTAATGCAAGTACGTGAAGTATTGCGTTACAGCGAGATTGCTCCAGTACCGGGTGCTCCAGACTACGTTTTAGGTATTATCAACCTGCGTGGTAACGTTGTTACTGTTATTGACACTCGTTCTCGTTTTGGTTTGATGCAAGGTGAAATCACAGATAACACACGCATTATCGTTATTGAGTCTGAGCGTCAAGTTATTGGCATTTTAGTAGATAGTGTTGCTGAAGTTGTTTACCTGCGTTCTTCTGAGATCGACACGACACCAAGTGTTGGTACTGATGAAAGTGCTAAGTTCATCCAAGGTGTTAGTAACCGTGATGGCAAGCTTCTTATCTTAGTCGATCTGAACAAGCTGTTAAGTGAAGACGAATGGGATGAGATGGCTCACCTGTAATGTTTGAAGCGCTTCCTTTAAACCCTATTGCTCTGATAGTCGGAGTTGGGGTTTTTACGTTATTCATCGTGATTTTGATTAGCAAAGTAAAAAGTGCAATTCAAAAGCAGATCGATACGTCACGCCTGCAAGTTCGTAACTTGGATAAAGAGCTTCAAAAATCGAGTAAGCAATTACTTGAAGTTCGCTCTGTTGTGGTTGGCCTTGGTCAGAAAGTGACGGAACAGCAAGATCTGATAAAACACTTGAATGAACGTATTGTTGAGTTGGAACATGCGGACACCGATGGGCGTTTGTATACACGTGCAACTAAAATGGTTCAGCTTGGGGCTGGGATAAACGAACTGATCGAAGAGTGTGAATTACCTAAGGCAGAAGCTGAGCTGATGATGTCTCTGCAGAATAAGCTCGCAGGTAAGGAAAAAATCCCTTCGTTAAGAAGTAATCCTTCATCGTATGATGAACAACCTGCATCCTCTCGTGATCGTAGAGACCCGACTCGACGTCGTTAAATTTAGCGCTTACTGCGTAATGTGCAATTGATGTTCATCACGCACACCTCTTAAAAGAAGCTTCGGCTTCTTTTTTTGTGCCTGTTATACCTATATAGAACGATGTTTATAAGTGTTTGTATCTAATGCAATATCTTGTTTGTTGATGAAAATGTGTAAATTGTGATGCGGTGGTAACAGTTTCTTACGGAGTTTGTTCTTTCGAAAACGCCTAGTCCTGTTTTGTCACCTTATTGGTGTGCTACTATAGCCCTCTCATTACTCGACTAAATTTACCTATGCTAGAAGTCTCAAATTTAACTGCTATTCGTGACGACAGGGTTCTGTTTGAATCGTTGTCTTTTCAATTGAAACCCGGCGAACTGGTTCAAGTTGAAGGTCGTAACGGTACTGGGAAAACGACACTCCTTAGGATTATCACTGGGCTAGGCGACCGCGATGACGGCACTATCTCTTGGGATGGTGAATCTATTGAGTCGAATCGAGATATGTATCACCAAAATTTGCTTTTTCTTGGTCACCAAACTGGCGTGAAACGCGAGCTCAGTGCCTATGAAAATCTGAGCTTCTATCAATCGATTCACAGCAGTGGAACGAGTAAGGAAGAACTTTACAATGCATTGGCTCAAGTGGGGCTTGCTGGTAGAGAAGACGTACCAGCAGGGCAACTTTCAGCGGGGCAACAGCGTCGTGTGGCATTGGCTCGTCTTTGGTTGAGTAAGCAAATGTTATGGATTCTAGACGAACCGCTGACTGCAATAGACAAGCAGGGTGTTAAGGTTTTGGAGTCTCTTTTTTCTCAGCATGCAGATAACGGTGGCATTGTGTTATTAACCACACACCAAGATATGTTTGCTGATAGCCCGAAACTAAGAAAAATAAAGTTGGGTGAGTAATATGATCTCTTCAATGACAACGATCATCCGACGTGAGCTATTGATCGCATTTCGTCGCCAAGCCGATATCTTTAACCCTCTGTGGTTTTTTATTATTGTCATCACCCTTTTCCCATTGAGTATCGGCCCTGAGCCAAACCTACTTGCACGTATTGCTGCAGGTATTGTTTGGGTAGCGGCTTTGCTTTCTGCATTGCTCTCTTTAGAGCGTTTGTTTCGTGATGATTTTCAAGATGGCGCGCTTGAGCAGATGATGTTGATGCCCATCCCGTTGCAGTTGGTAGTCTTGTCCAAGGTCATAGCGCACTGGTTATTGACAGGGTTACCATTAATATTGATCAGTCCGTTGTTGGCGGTACTGCTATCCTTGGATTTCGATACTTGGTTATCGGTAGTCTTAACGTTATCGGTAGGTACGCCAGCATTAAGCTTTATTGGTGCGATTGGTGTGGCTTTAACGGTTGGGTTACAAAAAGGTGGTGTGCTGTTAAGTCTGCTTATTTTGCCGTTGTATATCCCAATTCTTATATTTGCTACATCAGCGATTGATGCCGCAGCGCTAGGCGTTGCGTATAACGGACAATTGGCGGTGTTAGGGGCAATGTTGATGGGCGCGATGACGCTCACCCCATTTGCCATCAGTGCAGCACTGAGAGTGAGTGTTAACTAGTTAATTACCTGGTTAAGATTAACTAAGCACTCACCAGCACTTTGCATGTTCAAAGTGAACTATTTAAAGCCTTCAAACTCCTAGAGTCACTGAAAGAAGCAGTAAGCCAAATAAATTATAATAATTATAGCTGTGATAGCTGTAAGCAATATGAAGTAAGAGTGAGATTACAACATGTGGAAATGGCTCCATCCCTACGCCAAAGCAGAAACCTCTTATCAGCTTGCTGGTAAACTTCTGCCATGGTTTTCGATCCTAGCGCTATTGTGCCTATCCGCCGGTACTGTATGGGGGCTTGCATTTGCGCCTTCTGATTACCAGCAAGGCGATAGCTTCCGAATTATCTATATCCATGTTCCGTCTGCAATCTGGTCTATGGGTGTATACATGTCGATGGCAATTGCTGCCTTTATCGGTTTGGTATGGCAGGTAAGGCTGTCAGACATGGCTGCGTTGGCTATGGCGCCTATCGGTGCTGTATTTACCTTTATTGCGTTACTAACTGGCGCTGTTTGGGGTAAACCAATGTGGGGTGCTTGGTGGGTTTGGGATGCACGTTTAACCTCAGAGCTGATTCTTCTATTCCTATATTTGGGTGTTATTGCACTGCACCACGCGTTTGACGACCAAAAAACAGCAGCCAAAGCGGCAGGCATTTTGGCCATCGTTGGTGTCATCAACCTACCTATCATTCACTTTTCAGTAGAGTGGTGGAATACACTTCACCAAGGCGCAACAATTACTAAGTTTGATAAGCCTTCTATTTCAAGTGACATGCTATGGCCGCTTCTTCTTAACATCTTCGGTTTTGCCTTTTTCTTTGGTGCTGTGACTATGGTTCGTTTTAGAAACGAAATCATCAGTAAAGAGAGTCACCGTCCATGGGTTCGCAAGCTAGCGGCTAATAAAGCGTAGTAGGGTAGGTAATTATGTATTTTGAATCTCTGAGTGATTTCTTTGCCATGGGTGGCTACGCCTCATATGTATGGAGTGCATTTGGAATCACATTCCTCGCGATGATCATTTTACTGGTCGTAAGCGTTCGTCGTGGTAAGCAATTATTAAATGAAGTACAAGCTAAGATTGACCGTCAAGCTCGTATTGATGCAGCAAAAAATATGGAGAACACTCTATGAACCCAAGACGCAAAAAGAGGCTAGGCATTATCTTAGCGATCTTTTTTGGTATCAGTGCAACTGTTGGATTGATGGTTTATGCACTTAACCAGAACATGGATCTGTTCTACACGCCAACTGAGCTCGTCAACGGCAAAGATGGTAAAAAACCTGAAGTGGGTCAACGCTTACGTATTGGTGGCATGGTTGTAGTCGGCTCTGTAAGCCGTGACAATGAATCATTGCGTGTAAGCTTCGATTTGGCTGATGTAGGCCCTAAAGTGACGATTCTATATGATGGCATCCTTCCTGATCTTTTCCGTGAAGGCCAAGGTATTGTTGCTCAAGGTGTCCTTAAGGATGCAACGACAATTGAAGCGTTTGAGGTGTTGGCAAAGCACGATGAAGAATATATGCCTTCTGAAGTTGCTGAAGCAATGAAGAAAACTCATGAGCCTTTGCAATACACGACTGAACAAAAAGAAGGAAATGCTCAATGATAGCCGAGATCGGCCATTTTGCGATGATCCTGTCTTTGGGACTTGCACTGCTGCTAAGCGTGCTCCCACTGTATGGAGCCGCTCGAAATAACACATTATTGATGAACAGTGCACGACCGCTGTCGTGGGGTATGTTCGGATTCCTAGCGATTTCGTTCTTTATCTTGTGTTACGCGTTCTACACAAATGATTTTACGATTCAATACGTAGCAAGTAACTCGAATAGCCAACTGCCTTGGTACTACCGAATTACCGCGGTTTGGGGGGCTCATGAAGGCTCACTACTGCTTTGGGTTCTAATCCAAGCGGGTTGGACGGTAGCAGTTGCAACGTTTAGTCGTGGTATGCCTCAAGAGTCTGTGGCTCGCGTACTGGCGATTATGGGTTTGATTACTGTCGGCTTCTTGCTGTTCATTATCGTAACGTCTAACCCGTTTTTACGTACATTGCCTTTCTTCCCTGTTGATGGCCGTGACTTGAACCCACTACTGCAAGATCCGGGTTTGATTATTCACCCGCCAATGCTTTACATGGGTTATGTAGGTTTCTCGGTAGCGTTCTCTTTTGCAATCGCTTCTCTAATGAGCGGTCGTTTAGATACGGCATGGGCTCGTTGGTCTCGTCCTTGGACAATCGCTGCTTGGTTATTCCTAACAGTAGGTATCGCTCTAGGTTCATGGTGGGCTTACTACGAACTTGGCTGGGGTGGCTGGTGGTTCTGGGATCCAGTAGAAAACGCTTCATTCATGCCTTGGTTAGCTGGTACTGCACTGATGCACTCACTAGCGGTTACAGAAAAGCGTGGCACGTTTAAAGCTTGGACAGTCTTGCTGGCTATCTCTGCATTTTCACTAAGCTTACTAGGTACATTCTTAGTTCGTTCGGGCATCTTGGTATCGGTTCACGCATTCGCGTCGGATCCTGCCCGTGGTATGTTTATTCTAGGTTTCTTAGTGTTTGTTATCGGTGGTTCACTGTTGTTGTTTGCTGTTAAAGGCGCATCGGTTCGTGTACGTGGTAACTTCGATTTGGTTTCTCGTGAAAACGCGCTACTCGGCAATAACATCCTATTGATTGCTGCGCTTGTCGTTGTGTTAGTCGGTACGCTACTGCCATTAGTTCACAAACAGTTAGGCTTGGGCTCGGTATCTATCGGTGCACCATTCTTTGATATGTTGTTCTTCTGGTTAATGATCCCGTTCTCGTTCTTACTTGGTATCGGTCCTCTGATCCGTTGGAAACGTGACAACCTATCTAAGCTCGTTAAACCTATGATGATCTCAGGTGCATTCTCATTGGGCTTAAGTGTGCTAATGGTGACCATGCTGGCTGACCGTTTCAGCGGTACCGCTTTTGCCGGTTGGGTAATGGCATACTGGATTATCTTCATGCATGGCTTTGAGCTTCATGAACGTGCGACACACCGTCATACATTCCTGAAAGGCCTGACTAAGCTACCTCGTAGCCACTGGGCGATGATGTGTGGTCACATTGGTTTGGCCGTGACAGTGATTGGTATTGCGATGGTGCAAAACTACAGCATCGAACGTGACGTACGCTTAGCACCAGGTGAAAGCTACCAACTTGAAGAGTACAGCTTCCTGTTTACAGGAGTTCGTGACAAAGATGGCCCTAACTACGATGGTTACATTGCTGACTTTGAAATTACCAAAGAAGGCAAATACATCAACACGCTTCACGCTGAAAAACGTTTCTACACAACCGCTAAGTCGATGATGACAGAAGCGGCGATTGATCGTGGCGTAACGCGCGACCTTTACATCGCAATGGGTGAGCGTTTAGACGACAATAAATCTTGGGCTGTGCGTATCTACTACAAACCATTTGTACGTTGGATCTGGGCTGGTTCTCTGATTATGTCGATTGGTGGTGTTATTGCTATCAGTGACCGTCGTTACCGCTTCCGTAAGCCAACGAAAAAGTCTACTAAAGAGCAGGAGGCTTAATTCGAATGAACAAGAAGATTTTATTCATTCCATTGATTGCGTTCATGGTTCTAGCTGGAATCTTTGCGACTCAATTGATGCGTAACCAGTCGGGTGATGACCCGACTAAACTTGAATCGGTATTGATTGGTAAGCCAGTACCTGAGTTCGGTTTAGAAGACTTAGAGCAACCGGGTAAGTTCCATGATCAAGCTATCTTTAAAGGTGAGCCACTGCTTCTAAATGTGTGGGCGACTTGGTGTCCTACTTGTTATGCAGAGCACTCTTACTTGAATAAGTTAGCGGGTCAAGGCGTTAAGATTATTGGCCTTAACTACAAAGATGATCGCAATAAAGCGGTAGGTTGGTTAAAAGAGCTGGGCAATCCATACTTGATCAGCTTATTCGATGGTAACGGCATGCTAGGTCTTGACCTTGGTGTGTATGGCGCTCCAGAGACTTTCCTCATTGATGCTAACGGCGTAGTTCGTTACCGCCATGTTGGTGACGTGAACCCAACTAACTGGGCATCGACGCTTGAGCCGATGTACCAAGAGTTGTTGGAGGAAGCGAAATGATTAAGAAGACACTGATTGCTCTATTCGCTACATTTGCTATTTCGGCGACTGTTTCTGCTGCGCCTATCGAATTCCATGAATTTGATACCGTTGATCAAGAACAGCAGTTCAAAGAGCTAAGCAACACGCTGCGTTGTCCTAAATGTCAGAACAACACCATTGGTGATTCGAACGCAGAGCTTGCGGTTGATTTACGCCAAAAAGTGTATGAAATGACAAAAGATGGCAAGTCGAAGCAAGACATCATTGATTACATGATTGCTCGCTACGGTAACTTTGTTACTTACAACCCGCCACTCACATTAGCCACATCAATCCTTTGGGTTGGTCCGTTTGCGGTAGTCGTGTTTGGTTTCGGTTTGATCATTTTACGAAGCCGAAAGTCAAAGTCGAAAGCAGTAGAGTCAGATAAAGACTGGGATGCAGACAAAGAAGCTCGTTTAAAAGCGTTACTCGATGAAGAGAACGACGGAGATAAGAAGTAATGACTCTATTTTGGATTTCTACCATTATCCTTTCGCTAGCAGCAATTTTCTTAATTGTTCTGCCCTTCATTAATAAGAAGGCGAACAATGATGAAATGCTTCGCGACGAGTTGAACAAAGCATTCTATAAAGATCGTCTCGTTGAGCTCGAAGTGGAAGCAGAAGAAGGTCTTGTTGATAACCAACAAGAGCTGATCGCTGATTTGAAACAGTCTCTACTTGATGATGTACCTGCGCAGAAAGAGATGAAGAAGACCCAAATCTCAACATTGGGCGTCGTAGTACCATCTATTGTCCTAGTCGTGGTTGTTACATATGGTATGTACTTTCAGTTTGGTGCTCTGGATAAAGTCCAACACTGGCAAGAAGTGAGTTCAAACCTTCCTGAGTTGTCTAAAAAGCTAATGTCATCGGAAGGTGGTGCATTAACGGATGATGAACTAGAAGATTTGACTCTGGCACTTCGTACTCGTCTGCACTATCAACCAAAAGATTCGACAGGTTGGTTACTATTAGGTCGTATTGCATTGGCTAACCGCGACGCGGAAACTGCGAAAGATTCGATGCAAAGAGCTTACAAGCTTGAGCCAAAGAATGAAGATGTTCAGCTAGGTTATGCACAAGCATTGATGCTTTCACCTGATGATGCGGATCAAAACCAAGCTCGTTTAATTTTGAGCCGTTTGATTCAAAACGACTATGTTGATCTTCGTGTGTTCTCGTTGCTAGCGTTTGATGCGTTTGAGCGTCAAGACTACCCAGGTGCTGTTAAGTACTGGAGCATCATGCAACAGATGATTGGTCCACAAGACAGTCGCTATGAAATGTTATCGCGCAGTATTGAAAGTGCGCAGAAGAAAATGGGCAATGCTATGGGCGTTGACCAAGGTAAAACTGTTGCTGTAACGCTTGAGTTATCTGGTGATGTGAATGCTGCCCCTAGTTCAGTGTTAGTTGTATCAGTGCACAGAGCTGACGGCTCACCAATGCCGATTGCTGCGGCTCGTTATCCGCTAGGAACTTTCCCTCGTACTGTCGTTCTTGATGATGGCAACAGCATGTTGGAAGGGCAGAAGTTGTCCAGCCTTGAAACTCTAATGGTTAGAGCTAGGCTTGATACAGATGGTAACGTTTCAACTCGAGACGGTGATTGGTACGGTGAAAGTGAAGTGGTTGAACTGGGTGCCCCAGTTACCATTGATATCAATAAGCAATATTAATCATTACTTTGCATAGGTGTTAGCTATTCCGATTTATTAAAAAACGGTATAGACTTACGCAACCAATTGAGGCCAGCGATTGCTGGCCTTTTTTATTATTCCTTATGGAAAAGGTGATATGTCTATCAGTGTTTTAAGACTTTCGAGTTTACTCTTCATCGCAAGCTTAACGGTAGGTTGTTCGAGCGTACCAGATGAAAGCAATGGCGGTGATAACCTCGAAACCTCTGAATATGTCGAAGAGTCCCATCCGAACGACCCTTTTGAAGGTTTCAACCGAGCGATGTGGGATATCAACTACGAGTATCTCGACCCTTATTTGGTTCGACCTGTTTCTCTTGCCTATGTTGACTATACCCCTGTACCAATTCGCTCTGGTATTTCCAATTTTTTAGCCAACTTAGATGAGCCATCAAGTATGCTCAACAATCTCATTATGGGTAATGGTGGGAAAGCGCTTGATCATTTCAATCGTTTTTGGATTAACTCTACCTTTGGTCTTCTTGGTCTGATTGATATTGCTAGCGAAGCGGGGATCACCAAATATGACGAAAAGTCGTTTTCTGATGCGATTGGTCATTATGGGGTAGGGAATGGACCGTATTTTATGCTGCCGGGATATGGCCCTGTGACGACCCGACAAGTAACAGAGCAAGTGGATAGCTTATATGTACCTTTGTCTCTGTTTACCTTTTGGGCAAAGTTAGGGAAGTGGGCCTTTGAAGGTATGGAAACACGTGCTCAGTTGGCCTCGCAAGAAGCCTTATTAGATGACTCTCCAGATCCATATGCTTTGACTCGTGATATTTACATCCAACGTCAAGATTTTAAAGCTGAGATCGAGCCAGAAGAGGTTGATCTTGAGGAGGAAGATTTCATTGATGAGTATCTCGAAGATTACTAAATACAAAGCTTAGATAAGCAGATAAGAGAAAGGCTCGATGTTAATTCAACATCGAGCCTTTTTAATGTTTTCTACTTTTCTACCTTTCGGTAAGAAGGTAAGTAGATAATTAGGTAACTAGTCTAGAAGCGGTAGTTAGCTTGGATACCGACTAACCAGATGCTGCCTGTCACTTCGCCTTCGAAGCTACCACCAAAGTAATCTGCTTTTGGATCTTTTTCATGCATTTTCGCGTCTTTCGCTAGAATGTAAGTGAAGCCAGCATCCAGAGTTAGCTGCTCAGACCATTGGTAGCCCGCACCAATACTTAACCAAGTGCGGTCTGTTTCTGGGATCGTCGCAGTACGGTGTTCTTCGCTTACCGCTGAAGTATCGTAGGCAATACCAGAACGCAGTGCTAATTTAGGTGTCATTTGATAAGTCGTACCGATTGCAAAACGGTAGTTGTCTTCCCAGTTCTCTTGCTTGATCTCTACGCTTTTCTCGCCAGGGAAATCAGCAACAAGTTCTTTAAAGCTGCTCCAGTTCGTCCAGTTAATACTTGCGTGAACCGCTACAGTGTCTGTCAGCTGGTGGAAGCTAGCAAGTTCAGCTGTTGCCGGAAGAGCGAGGTCCATTGAACCACTTTTGTGTGCTTCTGGTTTTGTTGGGTTGAAACCAAAGCCTTTTGCATAGCCTTCTAAAGTCAGGTCAACTTCTGATTTGTAGGTAAAGCCAAGGCGGTTGTCTTCATTAATGTCCCAAGCGGTACCAACTTGCCAACCCCATGCCGTGTCATCACCTTCCATGTATTTCAAAGAGGTACCAGACTTCACTGGAATAAGAGAGTTTTTAGTTGATACTGCACCAAAGCTACCTTCAGCCATGATGTAACGTACGCCACCACCAATAGAAACACTCTCTAGTACTTGATATGCAGCGTTCAAGTTCAGCTCCATAGTAGTCACACTTGCTTCGTTACCATGGTTTGCACCGCCGAAGTCTTTACCCAGGTCCGTAGCCATGCCGTAGTTAGTACCAGCGGCAAAGCCTAACGCAAATTTGTCATTGTACTTATGAGAAGCATAAAAGTTTGGAATAAAAGCACTGTGCGCGAAGTCACTAGAGTTAGATGTTGTTTTACCGCGCGGAGTTGTAGAAGTCCCTTCAATATCAATGTTTGGGTCTACGTAGATACCACCAACAGAAACCTGTGTGCCTTCTAGGTAAGTCAGCATAGCAGGGTTACGCCATTGCGTGTCTGCACCGTCAGCCATTGCTGCTTCACCAGCGTAAGCACGACCTAAGCCTGTTGCTGAGTATTCTGCTAGTTGAAAACCTGCCGCGTTAGTTACGGTAGAAGTCGAAAGTAATCCTACTGCCACTGCAGCAGATAGAAGAGTTTTATTCATTTTCATTATTATGTTCACTGAATCATAAGTATTTAGTGGCGTGATTCTACTTTTAGAGTTATTACTTTAAAAATGAAATTCGAATAAAACAGTGTTTTAGGGATTAAATGAGCAAATGTGTTTAATTATTAGAGAAATCATCTAAATGTTTCGGCTGTGTTGCGAAGTTTGAGCGTACACCTGTAGCTGTATATTTGCTCTGCAGGCTACAGTTGTAAGCTTAAATTTAGGTTGGTCAGTGGTTTAGGAAAACAAAAAAGGGTCGCACAATGCGACCCTTTGGGGTTATAGCTAACTTTATATTAGAAGCTGCGGCTGTACTGAAGACCTAATAGGATTGCATCAGCATGTGTCGTCGCTGTTAGTGGTGTACCTGAAGAGGTTTCTGAAACCTTCACATCGTCACCTAACAAGTATGTAAAGCCGAAGTCTACGTTTGAAGCAGTGTCAATGTGGTAAGTGAAACCAGCAGAGAACCACTGACGGTCTGAATCCGGAACAGAGATAGATGTCAGTTCGTCTTGCGCACTGGTGTCATACATGTAACCGGTACGTAGTGTCCATGTATCGTTTAGGTAGTAAGTACCACCAATTGCGTAGTGCCAACCATCTTGCCATTTGTATTCTTTATTGTAGCTACCATTTGCCCCACCAACTGGTGATGTTGCTAGATCTAAGTTTCTAAATTCGATCTGGTCGAAGTCACCCCAGCCGATCCACTGCACAGAGTAGTGAACTGCGAACTTAGTATCTTCAATTTTGTGGAAACCAGAGAATTCAGCGATGTCTGGTAGTGGTAGCGTGATTTCTTGGCCCTTGTCATCTTTAGCGGTGATTTCAGGGCTATAACGGTACGCTAGACCAAAACGGTTGTTTTCATCTAATTCGTAAACGGTACCAACATTAAAACCAACAGCCCAACCATCAGCTTTGTCGACGTTTAATAAAGAGGTGCCTGCCGGTGGAATTCCCTTAGATGGATTTCCTTTACCAAAACCAGCACCAGCGGTACGTTTCATCGTACCTTGACCATAAATAAGGTCTAAACCTGCACCGAAGCTCCATTGGTCGTCTAGTCGGTAAGAACCTGCAAGACCAAAGTTGACGCTCTTAACATCCGTTAAGCCACCGTATTCAGCTGCCGGGTAGTTGTCGTCAAACTCTGTTTTAGTACCGAAGTTTGAGTAGGCATTGATACCCCAAGCAAATTTATCATTTACTGGAACGATAAGGTGGATGTTAGGCGCGATTGATGTGTCACCTACATCATCAGTATTATTTACCGGAACTTTGCCACCAACGTAGTTAACGTCGTTGACTTCAATCATTGAAGTGATGCTTTCAAAACCAAGAGATAGCTCAGTTTTATCAAATAGTGCCATTGCTGCAGGGTTACGTGCCATTACTGACGCGTTATCTGCGATTACTGCATCACCAGCAAAAGCACGGCCGATGCCGGTTGCTGATTGTGCGTTAAGTTGGAAACCTGCTGCCATCGCTTGCGAAGACGCCAGTGTAATTGTTACTGCTAAAAGAGACTTTTTAAACAGACGCGTGTTGTTGGTAGTCATTCATTTATTCCTTTATATATCCGCCTCTACAGGGCGATTAATTTGAGCAATTGCTCAATGGTGGCTGATCCTATTCGGAAGTATACGATATACAAATCCGACCATTGGAAATTTTGAGGGTAAAATTATGGAAATGACGCCTATCTGGCACGAAAATGGAGAGAAATGCTGTTTTTTAGAGTTTTAACTCTAGAGGCATTGGTGTGGTGAATGGTTTTTTGGATTATTGATAAACAAAGCCCAGCAATATCAGTAGTATACTTGCTGGGCCTTTTGTTACGGGGCTTTGAGAGCAAATTAGCTCATTGGTTTGATCATTTTTGTCAGCTTTTCGGCGATTTTAGAGACATCCTCGCCATCTTCCCCTACAAGGATCAAACTGCTGCCATCGATCGGTGTTACCGAGCCTGACATGCCTTTTTCATCAAAGTCGATAGACTTGTCAGTCGGAATGCCAGTTAAAAACAGCGTGACTTTGCCTTTTTCGCCTTGGAAAACCATGTGCATTGCGTTGGATTTGCCAAAACCACAGTGGTTCAGGTAATAGACGTGGTAAGGGAAGGCTTCATCAAACTGAAAAGCAAACGGGTTCATTTTTGCGTTGATTTGTTGAGATGATACATTTTCATCAAGTGCACTAACGAAGCTCTTTTCATCAACAACATGTTTCATTGCAGTATCCGCCAAGCTTGCTTGAGCTGGAGATACCAACGCGTTGCCCCAGTTGACTTGACCAACCAATAAACCTGCAACAAATGCCACAGAAGCAGCCATTGCCATCGCTCGTCGAGCAAACGTAGGCCTTACTACTTTGCTCTCTTCGCTTGAGGTCTGATTGAACAGGATACGATCTGCCAGATCGTCTGGTACATCCACATTCAATGCTGAATGGATCTGTTTATCAAGCGATAGTACATCGTCTAAGAAATTACTATTGGCTTCACTATTCGCTGCTGCATCAATAATGTCTTGTGTACGTTGCTTAGGTTCCGACAATACACGACGACGAAATTCCAAATCATCCATTATGTTGCCCCCTCTCTGCCTCTTCTGTATCCAGCATCTCTTTCAACTGATTTCGAGCTCTGAATAAACGTGTCATCACCGTATTTTTGTTAAGATCGAGAATATCGGCGATCTCATCACCACTAAAACCACCAATCACTTGTAAGAAGAGGGGTTCACGGTATTCGACTTCAAGTTTCATGATCTGCGCTTGCAACCATTGGTGTTGATGATGTGGGTCATCACTGATGCTAGCATCGTTACCATGATCGTCGATATCAACTAGATCAAATTGTTTCCGTTCAAAACGTCGAGCATTCTCGCGGCGCAAGATAGTAATCAGCCATGACTTTGCGGCTTTTTCATCTTGTAGGCTATCGAGTGACTTCCATGCACGAAGGCAGGTTTCTTGAACTAAATCTTCGGCAATGCTTTTGTCTTTGCATAGCCAATAGGCATAGCGAAAGAGGTCACGATGATAGGCGCGCACGAGTGCTTCGTATTTTCTTTGTTTGTCCATATCAGAGTTGACCGGACGCTTGGCTGTTTTCTTTCCAAACATTTTTATTATTGACACACGAGCCTCCATAATTGCTCTGCGTATAGCTGTCTTCTATACGTTGTGCTTCGTTATATATGCTGTTTCGTTTTTAGGGCTAACGTCGGCAGGAAGTCGTAAAATCACATTAAAATTGATCTACTTCAAAATTTAAGCCCTCGAAAACGCTATAGTACACCTTGTCGTCTAGTTAGTCATTCGTGGCTAGCATGTTGAGCAAGACGACACTTCCTTTTGAAGGCTGACTTTACTTTCTCCTAATCAGGAAACTGATTATTTCAATTGGCGTTAAGTTAATTGCTTTATATACATTCCGACCACACAGTTTTGTGTGGTTTTTTTTTGCCTTAAGAAAAACATCCCTTACATAGCGATAACAGCTTTGCTTGCAATAGTTTAGTATCTTACGACAACCTTTCCCTCAAAAAGGTTCGCCTGAATGTTCAGTTAGATTTTCAAGCAGTGGGATACTCGTATCACGTTTATTTAAACGCCTGTTTGATTTAATTAACAACTTGTTTACAATACTTCAGGTCAGACCTCTTAACCTTAAGGAGAAACCATGGGCAAACAGGAAGTCAAAACGCGTTCTGGAGAACGTGTTGCCGTTGTCGCTGGACTACGAACCCCATTCGCTCGTCAGAGCACAGAATTTAGCCAAGTGCCTGCGGTTGACCTAGGCAAAATGGTGGTGAGCGAAATGCTTGCAAGAACTGATGTCGATCCTGCGCTTATCGAACAAGTCGTGTTCGGCCAAGTAGTGCAAATGCCAGAAGCACCGAACATTGCACGTGAAATCGTGCTGGGTACAGGTATGGACATTAATACTGATGCCTACAGTGTGACGCGAGCATGTGCGACTAGCTTCCAAGCTGCAGTCAACGTGACCGAGAGCATTATGGCTGGCACGATTGATGTTGGTATTGCGGGCGGCGCGGATTCTTCTTCTGTATTGCCAATCGGTGTTTCGAAAAAGTTAGCGGCGAACTTATTAGCACTGAGTAAAACGAAAACCATAGGTCAAAAACTGAAGATTCTTAAAACATTTTCAGTCAAAGATTTGATGCCAGTACCACCAGCAGTCGCAGAATACTCGACAGGTTTGTCTATGGGACAAACTGCTGAGCAGATGGCTAAGACACATGGTATTACTCGCGAAGCTCAAGATGCACTTGCTCACCGTTCTCACTCTTTGGCTTCTCAAGCATGGAAAGAAGGCAAGATTAAAGACGAAGTGATGACGGCATTCCCCGCGCCTTATAAAAAGTACCTAGCAGAAGACAACAACATTCGCCACGACTCGACGGTTGAAGGTTACGCTAAATTGCGCCCTGCATTCGACAGACAATACGGCAGTGTAACGGCAGCCAATGCCACGCCTCTTACCGATGGCGGTGCCGCAGTGATGTTGATGCGCGAAGGAAAAGCGAAAGAGCTAGGCTTAGAAGTGCTTGGTTACATTCGTGGTTACGCGTTCTCAGCGATTGGTGTTGAAACGGATATGCTGATGGGGCCGACGTACGCGACCTCTCAAGTATTGAAGAACACAGGACTAGAATTATCAGACCTAACACTTATCGAGATGCACGAAGCGTTTGCAGCTCAAGTTCTGGCTAACGTCAAAATGTTCGCAAGCGATGAATTTGCTCAGAAGAATCTTGGCCGTGACAAAGCGATCGGTGAGATTGATATGGAGAAGTTCAACGTGCTGGGTAGCTCAATTGCTTACGGACACCCGTTTGCAGCGACTGGCTCGCGTATGATGACTCAAACACTGCGTGAACTTAAACGTCGTGGTGGTGGCCTAGCATTGAATACTGCTTGTGCGGCTGGTGGCTTAGGTGCAGCAATGATCTTGGAGGTGGAATAATGTCTACGACTCTTGATGTGAAAAAAGAAAAGAAAGCAGTCAAAAAAACGGATTCAAAGCCAGTGACTGTATCTAAAAGTGACAAGACGGTTTCAAACGATGAAGCCGTAAAACTGGCGACCGCGTTTTCTTTAACTATCGATGACCAAGATATTGCATGGCTTGCGATCGATGTACCAAACGAAAAAATGAACACGCTACAAGCGGCGTTTGCCGAAGAAATGAAAGCAATCTTCGAGCAGTTGAAGGAAAAGCAAAGCCGAGTTAAAGGCTTAATCGTTCATTCATTGAAGCCAGATAATTTTATTGCTGGCGCTGATGTTCGAATGCTTGATGCCTGCAAAACGGCTGATGAAGCACAATCTCTCGCTCGTCAGGGGCAAGAGATGTTCCAAGCGCTTTCTGATTTGCCTTATCCTGTTGTTGCAGCGATTCACGGCCCATGTTTAGGTGGTGGCTTAGAGCTGGCACTATCGTGTGATTACCGCGTATGTACTGATTCAGATAAGACTCGCTTAGGTCTGCCAGAAGTCCAACTTGGTCTGTTACCAGGATCTGGTGGTACGCAACGTCTTCCTCGTCTTATCGGTTTACTGCCTTCTCTTGACCTTATTCTTACGGGTAAGCAACTGCGCGCTAAAAAAGCGAAATCGCTAGGTGTCGTGGATGCTTGTGTGCCAGAAACTATCTTGCTGGAAGTGGCTAAGAGCTTTGTTGAAAAGAACTCAGGCGGGAAAAAAGGTAAGCGCTTGGCGTCTAAAAGCCAAGCTTCGGCCAAAGAAAAACTAATTTCACGTACGGGTCTTGGTCGCAAGGTTATTTTTGAACAGGCTTCAAAGAAGACCAATCAGAAAACACGCGGTAATTACCCAGCCGCTGATGCGATTCTTGATGTGATTCGTTATGGCTTAGAGAACGGCTTTGATAAAGGTCTTCAGTACGAAGCGAAGCGTTTCTCTGAACTGGTAATGACTTCCGAATCTAAAGCCCTTCGTTCGATTTTCTTTGCAACGACTGAAATGAAAAAAGAACACGGAGCAGACGCAGAACCGAAAGCGGTTAAGCGTGTTGGTGTGCTAGGTGGCGGTCTAATGGGCGCTGGTATCAGCCACGTCAGTGTTGCTAAAGCGAAAGTACCGGTTCGTATTAAAGATGTATCTAATGAAGGTGTGCTCAATGCGCTTAACTACAACTACAAGTTGTTCGATAAGCAGCGTAAACGTCGTATTCTGAGCCGAGCTGGCCTTGAAAGTAAGATGCTTCAGCTTTCTGGTGGTATCGACTTTACAAGCTTTAACCATACTGATGTTGTGATTGAAGCGGTATTTGAAGATCTCGACCTTAAGCAATCAATGGTTGCAGACATTGAAGCCAATGCCAAGTCAGAGACTATCTTTGCGACCAACACGTCTTCACTGCCAATCCATAAGATTGCAGAGAAGGCGCAGCGACCAGAAAACGTAGTCGGTCTTCACTACTTCAGCCCAGCAGAAAAAATGCCACTGGTTGAAGTTATTCCTCATGAAACAACGTCAGAAGAGACGATTTCGACGGTTGTTGCATTAGCGAAGAAGCAAGGTAAAACACCGATTGTTGTTAAAGATACGGCTGGCTTCTACGTAAACCGTATTCTTGCTCCATACATGAATGAAGCTGCGCATCTGTTATTGGCAAATGAGCCGATTGAAAAGCTCGACAGCACGTTGCTGGACTTTGGTTTCCCGGTTGGCCCAATTACTTTGTTAGACGAAGTCGGTGTTGATATCGGTGCGAAGATCATCCCGATTCTAGTTAATGAATTAGGCGAACGTTTCCAAGGCCCTGATGTGTTCGACATTCTTTTGAATGACAACCGTAAAGGCCGTAAGAGTGGCAAAGGTTTCTACACTTACAAAGGTAAGAAGAAGGAAGTCGATAAGTCAGTTTACAAACTGCTTAAGCTGCAACCTGAACCTAAGCTAAGCGATAACGACATCGTAATGCGTTGTGTGTTACCGATGCTCAACGAAGCGGTTCGTTGTTTGGATGATGGCATTATCCGTAGCCCGCGAGATGGCGATATTGGTGCTATTTTCGGTATCGGTTTCCCGCCATTCCTAGGTGGTCCGTTCCGTTATATGGATCAAGTGGGTATTAAGTCATTGGTCGAAATGATGAACGACTTCGCTAAGAAGTACGGTGATCGTTTTGCGCCATGCGATGGCCTACTGACACGTGCTGGGTTAGATGAGTCTTTCTACAAGTAACTATTTCTATTAGTAATTTTCTAGCACTTTGATTATAAAGCCCGTATCAAGCAATTGATGCGGGCTTCATTTTTATGGGAGTATTCGAGAGGCAGGAGATTCCCGATTCAGTCGCTCCTCCTTCTCGGGAATGACGATAGAGATGTAACAAGTAAGCTCTTGTGTTGATTAGGAAGGTGGTCAACACACCTCAATCAAACTACCGTCATCTCCTAAAGCGACGAAGGAGCGTAATAGGAGATCTGCTCTTGTGCTGCATTCAATAAAAAAGGTTGATGCTTTCACATCAACCTTCTGATCTTTTTACTAAGAACGACTAACCAAGCTCACAGTCTTTAGGACGCAACTGAAACTCATCAATTGAGCCTATCTCAACACCTGCCGACAACTTCTCTTCTTCATTATGAGCATTGCCGTGGGCATGCATAATCAGACGATTCGCTGTACGAGGTTTTAGTTGGCTAACTACAAAGCGCATCATGTCTGAGCGAGTCAGACCTTTGAGCTCTTCTAACACGCGATCCCTCTGATTGAATTCCAAATCCTTATTGCCTATCGCAACCCATAAGCGTTGAGCGCGACCACGCAAGGTGGTATCTGGCGTTGAAATTTGATTCCAAAGACCGCGTTTACTGCTGTGCCATTGATAGTCGTTAAGCTCTAGCAATACCATGTAAAAGGCATTGAGGAACTCGTCTATTGAAGCCAACAGATCTGCAGGGGCTGCATTAGGCGATTGCACATACAACACAATACCTGGGTGTCGGTTAAGCGGCATATTACCAGTGCCGACCATATAACCTAGCTGCTGCTTGGTACGAATCTCGTGGAAGAAAGTGGCTGACATCAAGTGGTTGGCCAATGAATACAGCGCAATATTTGTAGGTGATATATCTGAACATTGGTAGTAAACCACGATGGCTGAATCATCTTGATTACACACCACTTCGCGTTGGAAACTACCGTTATCACCCAGCATGATTAAAGGGCGCAGTGACTCTTCGTAAGCCTGATCTTGAACACGCAATGCATCTTTTAGCGTTTCAGCCATCTTGTTCGCATCGGCTTTTTTCCAGTCACCATACACAAACATTTCGACATGCAGTTCGGCCAAAATAGCTTGAACAAAAGAAGAAAGCTCGTCGACTTCTATTGTTTCCAGCGCTTCAATTAAAACGGAATAGGGCGGGTTATTTGGCTGTAA
Source organism: Vibrio sp. 10N.239.312.C11 (assembly GCF_041466065.1). Taxonomy (NCBI): domain Bacteria; kingdom Pseudomonadati; phylum Pseudomonadota; class Gammaproteobacteria; order Vibrionales; family Vibrionaceae; genus Vibrio; species Vibrio sp. 10N.239.312.C11. Next base: position 28,815 of record NZ_JBFSRZ010000036.1, on the reverse strand, counting down.
GATTCCCGTCATCGCATTGAATAGCTGCGAGATAGGACGGTCTTGCGATGCGTTATTCCAGTTTCTGAGCAATTGATGCTTAATCGTTTCGAATCGTGTTGAACTAAAGTCGCGTGCTTGGAAACGTTCAAGAATCATATTGAGCAGCTGTGGCTGTTTTTCGCTAAATCCAGACAGAGTAAGTGTGACACCACCTTGATGGGTATACATGTTGTAGCCCATGCCAGCAATCTCAGCTTGATACGTATCTTTTTCAAGCGAGTCTAAGAACATCTCTACACACAAGCGTGTTTTAACGATGTTTCTCGGGGTGGCAACTGAGTGTGGGCTATCTATAGCGATATACACCACACCTTTAGGAACTCTAAATTGATGGTCTTGGAGGTGCCATAACTTAAAGCCGTCCAGCTCTTCTAACAGTTGTGGGTGCTTAGCGTTACCTTCGAGTTCAGCAGGGTCTAAGTCGTAGCAAATAAACGGGTTTTTGCTTGGGAGCTCAAACTGCCAGCCGGGGTTGATGCATGTAAAGCATTGAATTTGCTCAGCGCTAAATGGTGTGAGCGAATAGGGCGTAAAGTACCATTTCGCTTCTCTGTCATATTCGAACCCTTGAGCAACAACGGTGACCCGCATGTTGTCGACGGTTAAGTAAGGAAGCAGAGAACGTTGTAACTCTTCGTCGAAGTGCGACATTTTGTAATCGCCATACACCACATCTTGCTCTCGGTAATGCTGCATGTTGATAACGAGATGGCTGACGACATCAAGTGGTCTTGAGGGCTCTTGAAAGCGGAAGGCTGATTCCAAAACAGCCCGTTTTTCGAGGTAACGCCACTCTTCAATACCTTGTTGTTCAATCAACTTAATGTACTGAAACACCGCTTGGATGATGTTATCGGTTTTGGTTAAACCTTCGATGGTTAATGAGCAACTGACTGTGAAATCACGATAGTTACTGCCACTTGCGCCGCCACCGGCCGAGAGGGAAGTAATCCAGCCTTTCTCTTTGAGTTGCATCATCAAACTGCCTTCGCCTTCGTAACCGATAAGGTGTGCAAAGAACGATAATGGTTTAATACCGTAGTGTTCATCCATGCTTGGCATTGGGAAGGTTAAGATAAGTTTGCGCACTTCTTTGATCGGTTTTACGTGTACTTGTACCCCCGTGCTTAATTCGCCAACAATCGGTACTTCAACCTTCTTGCCTTGTAGTTTGTGGTTGGTAATCGAGCTAAAACGCTCCTCAACCCAACTTTGCATCTCGTCTAATGATTGATTGCCAGACAGTGTCAATGTCATTAAGTCTGAAGAGTACTGCTGCTGGTGGAAAGCCAAGATCTCTTGTCGAATCGTCTCGCCGTTTCGGTCACCCAACGTATCGATATTACCGACAGAAAACTTCGAGAATGGGTGATTGTTATTCACCAGCTCTTTGGTCACTTGGTACAAGCGCCGCGAGTCGTCGTTGAGTTTCATTTTATACTCTGAATCAACGGCTTGACGTTCTTTGTCTAAGGCTTCTTCGTTGAACAGGGGGGCAGTAAAAAATTGGCTGAAGCGATCGAGTGCATTTTCAAAGGCATTCAATTCAACATCAAAAAAGAAGCAGGTGTGTTCGGTTCCTGTCCAAGCGTTGTTGCTACCGCCATGCTGGCTGATAAAACTTTGGAACTCTCCGACCTTTGGATACTTTTCAGTTCCCAAAAATAGCATATGCTCTAAGTAGTGAGCTAAACCCTCTCGGTCTGTAGGGTCATCAAAATGCCCGACATTAACGGCGAGTGCGGCTGCAGCTTTTTGAGCGTTCTGATCGTGAACTAACAGTACTCTCAACCCGTTATCTAATGTTACGTAACGGTATTGATGTTCATCATTAGGGCTTAAATGCACAGATGCATCTCCAGAGAAGGTGGTTTTTAAATTATGTACGCGATGATTTAAGGTGCAAACCTCGCGATCATATTTTGGGATATGAAGTGCTTTTTGGCGACTTCTAAATCACTTTTATCGATTTTTATCAGTGATTTATTTTCTTTTAATAAGATTGTTAAGAAAGTCGAACTCTTTAGCAAGTGACTTGATATAATTATTTATATAGACTGCGGTTTCTCTAGTTTGAGAGCCAAACGCTAAGTAGCGTATCGCTGATATGGGATATATCGACTTTCGAAATGTTACGTAGACAGGACTGAACATGAAAATATTCATAATGCGCCACGGTGAAGCAGAACATTTTGCTAACTCGGATGCAGAACGTGCGTTAACGAAGCGCGGTAAAATGGCGTCTCTTGCGGTAGCTCAAGCTGCAAATGAGCAAGGGTTTAGCCAGTTCGATAAAGTGCTTGTGAGCCCATACTTGAGGGCACAAGAAACGTGGTTAGAAATCTCTCAAGCGTTTTCTGGAAAGAAAGTAGAAACCTGTGATGACATTACGCCTTACGGAATGTCTGACGATGTGTTTGATTTGACCATAGCAATGGCTGAAGTAGAAAAGCTAGAGACCATTTTATTTGTTTCTCATTTACCTCTAGTGGGCTATTTAACGGCTGAATTTGCGACGGGCATGGCGCCACCTATGTTCCCAACCTCAGGGCTAGCGTGTATTGAATTCGACCTTGAAAAACAAAAAGGCGAGTTGCTTTGGAACATTAATCCATAGCTGAGACCGTTTTCTCAAGATAAATAAAAGGGCACCTCATGATTATTGAGATGCCCTTTGTTGTTTCTAACGGACTATTTTTACCTAACGATAAGATGCTGGACTTACTTTTTAGAATAAAGAGCAAGTCGATGGCTATTTATCTGGGATAGCAAGTAAAACCAGTAGCGCTCCATGGCCGCCAAACTCTAAAGGCGCTTGGTGAAAGGCCATTACGTCTGGGTGCTGTGCTAACCACAAAGGCACTTTCTGTTTAAGGATGTGTTTACCAATGCCGTGCTGTACACAGGCACAAGCTACGCTCTCTTTCACGCAGTGCGCAATCATCGCGCCAAGTTCACGTTTGGCTTCTTGTTGAGTCATACCGTGCATATCAAGATACACATCAGGTACGTAGACACCACGACGTAAGCGCTTCACCTCATACTTAGAGACATCATCACGCGCATAACGTGTTGGGCCTTCTTCGCTAAGATGCGGAATGAACTCATCCGAGAAATAAAACTCGCTATCACTGGCTTGTCTTGCCGTTCGAGTAATTTCTTTTTGCTTGGCATTTCTTTTTGGCTGCTGGACTATGGTATCCTGTTGCAACTTTTTAACGCCCTTTACTGCATCGTTGAACAGGGCGAAATCGTCATCGAAGTCGGTGTCTTTTTTGCTCATCAGGTTATGAATTCTAATTAGAAACGTAATTAGCAGTATTGTAGCGCTTTTCGGAGACAATTTTGGATAAGATTTTTGTAGAAGAAGCGGTATCAGAACTACACACGCTTCAAGATGTGATTCGTTGGACTGTTAGTCGCTTTAACGCAGCGGGCCTATTTTATGGTCACGGCACTGATAACGCGTGGGATGAGGCGGTGCAACTAATTTTACCTACTCTTTATCTACCGATTGATGTTCCTTCGCATGTGATGAACTCTCGTCTAACAAGTAGCGAACGTCTGCGTATTGTTGAGCGCGTGATCAAGCGTATCAATGAGCGTACACCAACGGCTTACTTAACCAATAAAGCTTGGTTCTGTGGCCTTGAGTTCTTCGTTGATGAGCGCGTTCTTGTGCCTCGCTCTCCAATTGGTGAGCTGATCGAAGCTCAATTCCAACCTTGGTTAATTGAAGAGCCAACTCGCATCATGGATATGTGTACAGGTAGTGGTTGTATTGCTATTGCTTGTGCTCATGCATTCCCTGACGCAGAAGTAGATGCGATTGATATCTCTACAGATGCATTGCAAGTTGCAGAGCAGAACGTCCAAGATCACGGCATGGAGCAGCAAGTGTTCCCAATCCGTTCAGATCTTTTCCGTGACTTGCCAAAAGAGAAATACAACCTGATCGTATCTAACCCACCTTACGTGGATGAAGAAGATATGAACAGCCTGCCAGATGAGTTTACTCACGAGCCAGAACTTGGCCTAGCAGCGGGTACAGACGGTCTGAAATTGGTTCGTCGTATCTTAGCTAACGCACCTGACTACCTAACTGACGACGGTATTCTTATCTGTGAAGTGGGCAACTCAATGGTTCACATGATGGATCAGTACCCAGAGATTCCATTCACTTGGATTGAATTCTCTAACGGTGGTCATGGCGTATTCATGATCACTCGTGAGCAGCTTGTTGCTTGCGCGGATGAGTTCTCTATCTACAAAGACTAGGTTACTGTTAGTCGTTAGCTTAGGGATTTGGCTTAGAGATTTAGCTTAGAGGTTAGGCTGGAAACTTAAGGTTAGAACCTGATAAGACGTTCTATTTGAAACGTTTGAATTTAAACGCCATGCAGTAATGCATGGCGTTTTTTATTGCCGAAATTTAATGGATAAGTAAGCAACACAGAGTGAACGTGCTCAATATTTAGTTGCTTAATATGAATAGCTACCACATATTGGTGCTCAATATTTAGTCGTTTTAGTGAGTTAAGGAGAATTCGCGATGACCTTTGATACATGGATTTATTATTTGCTAGCGGTGTTGATCTTAACGGCATCACCAGGGCCAAGCTCTTTGTTGTGCATGACTAAGGGTGTGCAATCTGGCTTTAAGTTATCGATATTTACCGCATTGGGTAGCGTGACTGCCATTACCGGAATCCTTACGTTATCTTTTACCGGTTTAGGGGTGATCATTGCTTCGTCAGAAGTGGTGTTTAATATCATTAAGTGGACGGGGGCTGCTTACCTTATTTATCTCGGTTGGAAGTCGTTACGATCGAGTCAGCAAGATTACGACAAGTTATCGAATCAACAAGCAGGCTCTCAACCTGTTAAAGAAAGCGCTGCACAACATTATGTCAGTGGCTTTATTGTTGGTGCGAGTAACCCAAAAGCTATCCTGTTTTTTACCGCACTTTTTCCTCAGTTTATTGACCCATCGATAGCGCTATTTCCTCAATTTTTGGTGTTCGCTTTGACCTTCGTTGTGATGGAGTTGTCTTGGTTACTGGTTTATGCCTACCTAGGTGCGAAATCATCAAATTGGTTGTTTGCTAAAGGTAGAGCCAAGGTTTTTAATCGTGTGACTGGTGGTGTCTTTATCGGTGCTGGGGCGCTGCTTTCTACTACAAGCAGAGCGTAATTTTCAATTTATCAAAGGCCTGAATAGTTACAGAAAATTATTCAGGCTGTAATAAAAGGTTAATATTAATGTGCTTGCTGATATCGGCATAAAGTCGATATATTGGTGTTACACCATCACATTCTCAGGAGAGATATATGCAGCATCAAGAAATGATTCAACACAGTAATTTTGGCGTAATCAGTCGTACTTGGATTTTCTCTACCCTTTCTCTTCTGGGTATTCTTGCTCTAATGTAGTCAGCTTCATGGCTCTATATTTTCAGTTTTATTATGAATATACTTTTCAAAAAGTCTTCAAAGTTAGAACTCTTACACTCGTAAATGTGGCTCTTCTCATCAGGCTAGCCACTTAACCTTTTCTTAGCTGTACCTTCCTCTCAGTAACCTTTTTCTCTGAATAATCTCTTTGTCTCATTAACCCCTTTATCTCAATAGACTCACTGCATAACCTGATCTGAAGTTGTTATCAAACTGTGATAATCTTAAGTTATCTTTTATCTACAGTGTATCTCTCATGTCTGTCTGGGATTCTATTTCATTTAACAATCGATTTACTGCATTACCTCGACTGTTCTATACCCCAATTCAACCTACACCGCTCAGCAATGTCCAATGGCTCGCATGGAACCATAAGCTTGCGAATGAACTCGGATTTCCGCTATTTGAAGGTGCCTCAGAGGAATTGCTTGAGACGTTATCTGGCAATGTTGAGCCTGAGCAGTTTTCGCCTATAGCAATGAAATACGCAGGCCATCAGTTTGGCTCTTATAACCCTGATTTAGGTGATGGAAGAGGGCTGTTATTAGCTCAAGTTGTCGCGAAAAGCGGTGAAACGTTCGATTTACACCTTAAAGGTGCGGGTAAAACTCCATATTCTCGTATGGGCGATGGACGTGCAGTTATTCGATCAACGGTTCGTGAGTACTTATGTAGTGAAGCGATGGCAGGGCTTAATATTCCAACCACTCGCGCGTTGGCGATGATGACCAGCGATACACCCGTATATCGAGAGAAGCAAGAGTGGGGCGCATTGCTGGTGCGTGCTGCTGAGTCACACATCCGTTTCGGTCACTTTGAACATCTGTTTTATACCAATCAGTTGGCTGAGCATAAATTATTGGCCGACAAAGTCATTGAGTGGCACTTCCCAGAGTGTCTCGATGAAGAAAAGCCATACGCTGCCATGTTTAATCAGATTGTTGATCGCACTGCGGAAATGGTCGCGCTGTGGCAAGCGAATGGTTTTGCTCACGGAGTCATGAACACCGATAACATGTCGATCATAGGGCAAACCTTCGATTATGGCCCGTTCGCCTTCTTAGATGAATATGACCCTCGCTTGATCTGTAATCACTCCGACTATCAAGGTCGTTATGCCTTTAATCAGCAGCCTAGAATTGGATTATGGAATTTGTCGGCACTGGCTCATTCTCTTTCGCCGCTGGTGGATAAAGCCGATTTAGAGGCCGCGTTAGAACAGTACGAACCACAAATGAACGGTTATTTCAGTCAGCTGATGCGCCGTAAGTTAGGATTGCTTTCGAAACACGAAGGTGACAGTCGCTTGTTTGAATCGTTGTTCGAGCTGATGTCGCAAAACAAAGTCGATTACCCAAGATTCTTTAGAACGCTATCGAACCTAGATACATTGCTGCCGCAAGACGTGATTGATTTGGTTATCGACCGCGAGGCCGCAAAGCTATGGGTGGATAACTACTTGCAACGCTGTGAATTGGAAGAGAGTTCAGTGGCCGAGCGCTGTGAAAAGATGCGACAAGTAAACCCGAAATACATCCTCAGAAACTACCTAGCCCAGCTTGCGATAGGTAAAGCTGAGCGCGGTGATAGCAGCGATATTGATGCACTAATGGTGGTGCTGGCAGACCCTTATGCGGAACATCCTGACTACGAACATCTTGCTGCCTTGCCGCCTGAGTGGGGCAAAGCCATGGAAATCAGCTGTTCCTCTTAACCCTCTATGATTCTTTGAGTCGCTAAGTACAGGTAGAGGTCACTAAGATGTGATCTTTATCTGTTTGTTCGTCTAACTTTACAAACATGTCAATAATCAAATAATCGGCCAGCCTATACACTATGTGAATAAGTTGTAAATTTAATAGGTTTGGGCGATGCCAACAAATACTCGAATTCTCGTGGTGGATGATGATCAAGAAATCTGCGAGCTGCTGGAAGAGTACCTCACAAAATCGGGTTTCGATGTTTCTTCGGTGGGAGATGGTGTTGAACTCGAAACTCATCTGCAAAACAATGGTTATCCAGACCTGATTCTGCTTGATGTGATGCTACCCGGTGACGACGGTTTTACCTTGTGTCAGCGAGTCCGAAAACAATCCAATGTGCCTATCATTATGTTGACAGCGGTATCGGATGAAACCGATCAGATTATCGGCTTAGAAATTGGTGCAGATGATTACATCGCGAAGCCGTTTAGCCCTCGTCAGTTAATGGCTCGAATCAAAGCGCTATTACGCCGTGTTCAAGTGGTGGACGACAAGCCAAGTGATGCACTGCCAAAGCAGATTATTTTTGGTGATTGGACGCTCGATACGCTCGCGCACCGAATCTATCACAACGAAAATTCAGAAGAGATGGACTTGTCGGGCAGTGACTTTTCTTTGTTGATGTTGTTCTTAACTCGTCCTAACGAAGTTCTCGACCGTGACACAATATCTTTCGCTACCAGAGGCCGTGAAGCGCTGCCTTTTGAACGTGGCATTGACGTACAGCTTAGCCGCCTGAGAAGCCGACTGGGCGACAGTGGTAAATATCCTCACTACATCAAAACCATGCGCGGTAATGGCTACATTCTTGCTGTGCCGGTTCAGTATGAACACTAAGCATGACCTACTGTTAATCAAGTAACGCAAATAAAGTATTTCCAATGAAGTATTCTGGATGAAATATCTCGTATGAACTGGATGAGTTGGTTGAAACCAAATTCGTTAGTCGCAAGAACCTTATTGTTGACCCTGTTAGCCGTGGTAATAGCTCAGGGCATCGCAACGTCTATATGGTATAGCGAATCAAAACACAAAGAGCTGGAAGGGATTCGTTCTGCTTCGTCGAGTATGGCGAACATGTTTGCTTCAACGGTGACTTTTTTTCAATCTCTACCCGTTAAATATCGTCATATCGTGTTGGATCAAATCCGCAATATGGGTGGTACGCGTTTCTTTGTTTCTTTCAATAAAGAGGCTTTGATTGTCGAACCGATCCCGGATACCCGACTAAAAACCGCATCGATAGAAGCGATAGAAAGTGTTTTAAGTAGCAAGCTCAATAAAGTCGAATCAGTTCGGGTGGATTTCTCTCGCCCTGAACATCTTCGCTTGCTTAAAAATGACATCTACTTGAGCGATCTCCCGCGATCGTGGGCACATCATACTTTAACGTTAGAGCCTCTTAATCCGCCAATTCTGGTTGTTCAAATAGAATTAACCAGCCACGAATGGGTTTATATCGCTGCGTTGTTGCCAGCGCCATATGTAAAACTCGACGATACGATTCTCGGTCGTGAGCAAGTAATTTTCTTAGTTTCCTCGACACTCATTCTATTGGTTTTGACTTATTTGATGATTCGTCGTCAAGTACGTCCTCTTAAAAAGTTAGCAAGAGCGGCTAATGAGATGAGCATGGATATTCAGCAGCCTCCGCTAAACGAAGAAGGGGCGACTGAACTGGTCACCGCAACCCGAGCCTTTAATCGCATGCAGCAACGGATTCGTCGCTATGTTGCCGACCGAGAGCACCTTTTTTCTGCGATCTCCCATGACTTAAAGACACCAATCACACGTCTAAGATTGCGTGCAGAGTTGTTGGAGAGTGAAGTAAAGAAAGACAAATTTAATAAAGATCTCGATGAGCTTGAGATGATGGTTAAAGGTGCTTTGCAAGCAGTAAGAGACACCGATCTACACGAGAATAATGCCATTATTGACCTCAACGAAATGGTACTTTCTGTGATTGAATCTCATAACCAGTACCAAACGAAGGTAGAGTTCGAGCCAGTCGTCATTGAGCCATTAGTCGCGAAACCACTGGCGATTAAGCGTGTACTGACCAACTTAATTGACAACGCGGTTAAGTATGGTTCATCAGCTGTCGTGGAAGTTAGTGGTGATGAGCTTTGGGTTGTCGTGACTATTCAAGACCGTGGGAATGGCATTCCTGAAGACAAGTTAGAGATGGTTTTTGAACCCTATTTTAGGCTAGCAACGGATGATCAAGGACACGGACTTGGCCTCGGGATCTGCCGAAATATCCTGCACGGACACGGTGGAGATCTCATTATTCGCAACTCCTCTCAAGGTGGCTTGGAAGTCAAAGTCTATATCCCAACAGGCTTAGAAGTGTAGTGTAACAATCCTGTTACATTGGGCTTACCTTTTGTTTCAATCTTATCAGTCAGAATAAGTAGACTCTTTAATGAACCGGACGTCGAGTCCGCTAAACATGGAAGATAATAATGAAAATCAATAAAACCCTACTTACTCTATCTCTTCTTGCTGCCTCAACATTTTCTCAAGCTGGTGAAGTGGAAGTGCTCCACTGGTGGACTGCCGGTGGCGAAGCGAAATCCGCTGCCGTACTGAAAGAGATGATTGAACAACAAGGCCATACTTGGAAAGACTTCGCAGTTGCTGGTGGCGGCGGTGAAAGTGCGATGACTGTTTTGAAAACGCGAGCAGTATCGGGCAATCCACCTTCTGCCGCGCAGATCAAAGGTCATGATATTCAAGAGTGGGGTGGTTTAGGTTTTCTAACGTCTCTCGATGCGACTGCTAAACAAGAACAATGGGATGAGTTACTGCCAGAGGTGGTGACTAAAGTGATGAAGTGGGATGGCGAATATGTGGCAGTTCCTGTCAACGTTCACCGTGTTAACTGGCTTTGGGCTAACCCTGTTGTTTTAGAAAAATCAGGCGTGACGGTTCCAACTACGTTAGATGAGTTCTTTGTTGCTGCAGACAAGATTAAAGCGGCTGGCTTCATTCCACTGGCTCACGGTGGCCAACCTTGGCAAGACGCAACCGTATTCGAAGCGGTGGCTCTTGATGTTCTAGGCAGTGAAGATTACAACAAAGCGTTCGTTGATCTTGATATGGACGTATTATCGGGCGACAAGATGGTGGAAGTGTTCACCAAGTTCAAAAAGATGCGTGACTACATCGACAGCAACTCTCCAGGTCGTGATTGGAACGTCGCAACTTCAATGGTTATCAATGGCGAAGCCGCGATGCAAATCATGGGCGATTGGGCGAAAGGTGAGTTTACTGCTGCAGGCAAAGTGCCGGGTAAAGATTACATCTGTGCACCAGCTCCAGGTACTGACGGCCAATTTACCTTCAATATCGATAGCTTTGCGTTCTTTGAGTTAAGTGACAAAGAGAACCAAAAGGCGCAGCAAGACCTAGCGAAAACCATTCTTACCAAAGATTTCCAAGAAGTCTTCAACCTTAACAAAGGTTCAATCCCTGTACGTCTCGATATGGACATGTCTAAATTCGACCAGTGTGCGTTGGATTCAATGGCTACCTTCAAAGCGAGTGCTGAATCGGGCGATCTTGTTCCGAGTATGGCTCACGGCCTAGCGACAACAAGCTACGCTCAAGGCGCTATTTATGACGTGGTGACCAACTTCTTCAACGAGAAAGATGCCGATCCGAAACAAGCGGCAGCCAAGTTAGCAAAAGCAGTGAAAGCGGCTATCTAATCTAACTTGGTCTAACACCAAACCCCCAGGGTGGGTAGGCTCGTAGGGAGCCTATCTACTCTTCACTCCCAATTCTGATATGCGTGATGCTGATGTGGTGCCGAAAGGTAAGCCATTGGCTCGATTGTGCAACAAGGATAAGTTATGGAGCATGTTTTGACTGAGTCGACTCCAAAACCCACAAGGAGCCAGCCTGCACCGAAACCGAGTTTTGCTGACAGGTTGCAACATTGGTTACCTAAAATAGTACTGGCGCCGACCGCGTTAGTGACCGTGGTGTGTATCTACGGCTATATATTTTGGACGGCAGCGCTGTCGTTCACCAACTCTCGATTTCTGCCGAGCTTTAACTTCGTTGGTTTAACCCAATATGAAAAGCTGATGGATAACGATCGTTGGATCACCTCAATCACAAACCTCGGTGTGTTTGGTTTTCTATTCATGGCGATTGCCATCTTGCTTGGTGTTGGTTTAGCGGTATTGCTTGACCAGAATATCCGTCAAGAAGGGGCGATTCGTACCATCTATCTCTACCCAATGGCGCTGTCATTCATTGTGACGGGTACGGCGTGGAAATGGATTCTTAATCCGGGTCTTGGCATTGAAAAGCTGATGCAAGATTGGGGATTTACTGACTTCAAATTTGATTGGCTAGTCGACTCCGAAATGTCGGTGTATACCTTGGTTATCGCGGCACTTTGGCAGTCTTCAGGGTTTGTAATGGCGATGTTCTTAGCAGGTCTGCGCGGTATCGATTCTTCAATCATCAAAGCGGCGCAAATTGATGGGGCAAGCTTACCTACTATTTATCTCAAAATCATTCTGCCTTGCTTGCGCCCTGTGGTTTTCAGTGCGGTGATCATTACGTCGCACATTGCGATTAAGAGCTTCGACCTTGTGACCGCAATGACGGCAGGTGGCCCGGGTTATTCATCGGATCTTCCAGCGCTATTTATGTACGCACACTCCTTCACTCGCGGACAAATTGGCCTTGGTGCTGCCAGTGCCATGATGATGCTTGCCGGTATCTTAGCGATTCTCGTGCCTTATCTTTACTCTGAACTTAGGGAGAAAAAGTCATGATGAATAACATCAACTTTGCTCGAATCTTTATTTATTCAGCACTGCTTTTCTTCTGCTTGGTGTATTTGATGCCATTGTTCGTCATGGCGCTGACGTCATTCAAAACTCTGCCAGACATCAAGGCGGGGAACTTGATGAGCCTCCCGAAAGAGTGGGTGTTTGATGCTTGGTATAAAGCGTGGGACACCGCTTGTACGGGCGTGAAATGTGAAGGCATCAAAGGTTACTTTTGGAACTCATTCCAAATGGTGATACCTGCGGTTGCGATCTCAACATTGCTCGGTGCATTCAATGGCTACGTGGTAACCAAGTGGCAGTTCAGAGGTTCAAATCTGTTCTTTAGCTTGCTGTTGTTTGGCTGCTTTATTCCGTTCCAAGTTGTGCTGCTTCCAATGGCAACCATGTTAGGAAAAATGGGTTTGGCTAACACAACTATCGGCTTGGTGATTGTGCACGTTATCTACGGCATGGCGTTTACCACACTGTTTTTCCGTAACTTCTACATCTCGATTCCTGATGAATTGATCAAGGCGGCAAAGCTCGATGGTGCTGGCTTCTTTACGATTTTCTTCAAGATCTTATTACCGATCTCGACACCAATCATCATGGTGACGGTGATCTGGCAGTTCACCGCGATTTGGAATGACTTCTTGTTCGGAGTGGTCTATTCCGGCTCAGAGACTCAGCCGATCACCGTGGCATTAAACAACCTAGTCAACACCAGCACTGGCGTTAAAGAATATAACGTCGACATGGCTGCCGCGATCATCGCTGCACTGCCAACGCTGTTGGTGTATGTCTTCGCAGGAAAATATTTTGTTCGTGGCCTAACGGCAGGATCAGTAAAAGGATAATTACCCATGGCAACATTAGATTTAAAACAGATCCGTAAAACCTATCGCAACGCGGACAACGAAACGTTAAAGGGCATCGACATCAGTATCGATTCGGGGGAATTTTTGATACTTGTCGGCCCTTCGGGGTGTGGAAAGTCCACCCTAATGAACACCATTGCTGGGCTCGAAAATATTAGTTCGGGTGAAATCGTGATTGATGGTGTTGACGTGGCTCAGGTTGAACCTAAAGACCGCGACATTGCGATGGTATTCCAGTCTTACGCGCTTTATCCCAATATGACGGTACGCGGCAATATCGCTTTCGGTTTGAAGATTCGTAAGATGCCGCAACAAGAGATCGATGCAGAGGTAAACCGAGTAGCGGAAATGCTGCAAATCGAACAGTTGTTGGATCGTAAACCGTCGCAGCTTTCTGGTGGTCAGCGTCAACGTGTCGCGATGGGACGTGCTCTAGCTCGTCGTCCTAAGCTGTATCTGTTTGATGAGCCGCTTTCCAACTTGGATGCCAAGCTGCGTGTTGAAATGCGCCATCAGATTAAACGTCTCCACCAGAAGCTGAATACCACAATTGTTTATGTAACCCATGATCAGATCGAAGCTATGACTCTTGCGGATCGCATCGCAGTAATGAAAGACGGTGAACTGCAGCAGCTAGGTACGCCACAAGAGATCTATACCAAACCCAACAATATGTTCGTAGCGGGCTTTATGGGCTCACCATCAATGAACTTCATTAAAACCATGGTGGACTTGGATGAGGACCAGAATCCGATCATCAAAGTAACTGGCACGGCGGAGCAAGAACACCACATTCGATTGCCTCAGAGTATGCGTGACCAAGATGGCAAGGAGTTGGTCATTGGGTTGCGTCCTGAACACATTACTGAGCAAGAAGGTGATGATGTGTCGGCAACTACAAAGCTAGACTTACAATTAGAGGTATTGGAACCGACAGGACCAGATACTATTGCGATGGTTAAAGTGAACGACCAAGAAGTCGCGTGTCGTTTATCGCCAGAATTTGAAGTGTCGGTTGGGCAAATGGCACCGCTTCATTTTGACTTATCAAAGGCGGTATTCTTCGATGCTCAAACCGAAGCGAGAATCGACTTCTAACTTCTAGTTATTGAGTTAGTTTAACAATCAAAGTTCATGTCTAAATCAAAGGCAGTATCACCAACTAGTAATAAGTAAGGTGGTGCTGCCTTTTTCGTTGGCTATACTTGCTTTTTATCCCTTATAAAAACAGAGGGATAAACGATATATATGCTTCTACTGCAATAATATCGTGATTTAGTATCCCTTAGCTCTATAAAGCTGACGTAGAAACGCGTAGGATCACACTACTTTAGACCAGAAACTAGGCTGCACCTTGGTGCATAAACAGAAGAATACATGAAACTAACAGCAAAACCAGCGGCGAATAACGCTTTACTTATTTCTATTACGACACCGGATTTTAAAGGTGACGAAGCAAAAGAGTCTCTTGCCGAACTTGCTCGCTTAGTGACAACCCTAGGTTTTAAAGTCGTCGGTACACAATCGCAACACCACAGTTCATCTCAAAGACAGAATGTGTTGGGTGCGGGTAAGCTTGCCGAAATTGCACATCTAACTGGTTACCAAGGCTCTATTGAAGAAGCTGAAGATGAAGACTTTCTTGATGAGTCGGGTTTGTTTGATTCTGAAATCGATGAGCTAGATTTTGATGATCTTCCAACGGGCAACTTCCAATACGGTGCCGCTGATGTTGTGGTATTCGACTGTGATTTAAGCCCATCTCAAATGCGTACTGTTGAGGCGAGTTTGGGTGTGGAAGTATTTGACCGTACTGGCATTATCATCGAAATCTTCAGCCGTCACGCTCGTACTCGTACTGCTCGTCTGCAAGTTGATATCGCTCGTCTAAACTACTTAGTGCCACGACTTCGTGAAACGGCTGAGGGTGATAAAGAGCGTCAAATGGGTCAGGGCGCCGGTGAAACTTCACTAGAGCTAGACCGTCGTAACGTACGTGACCAAATTGCTGCGCTTAAGCGTGAGCTAGTAAGCGTACAAGATGAAATGAAGACCCGACGCACAAGACGCGCGGAGCTTTTCACTGTTGCTTTAGTTGGCTACACCAATGCCGGTAAGTCTTCGATGATGCGTGCAATGACCGCAACCGAAGTGGTGGGTGAAGATAAACTGTTCGCAACGTTAGATACGACGGTTCGTGCGCTTCAGCCGATTACTCAACCGCGTATTCTGGTTTCAGATACAGTGGGTTTCATCAAGAAATTGCCACACGATCTGGTTGCATCATTCCACTCAACGCTAGCAGAAGCGCATGATGCTTCATTGCTGCTTTATGTGGTTGATGCTTCTGACGTTTCATTCCGCGCACAACTTGATGTGGTACACGACGTATTAGCTCAAGTGGGTGTAGAAGGCAGCGAGAAACTATTAGTTCTGAATAAGTGCGATAGATTGACTGAAGAGCAGCAATTAGAGCTGATCGAAGAATTCCCAGATGCGATGCTAACGTCGACTCGAGATCCGCTGGATATCACGAAACTGCACAAGTACATCGTTGGTGTTGCTGAAGAAGGCATGATCGAAGAAGAGATCACCATCCCTTATTCAGGACAAGGCATCATCGGAGAGATTCGCTCAAACATGAGTGTGGTTAAAGAAGAGTACGATTACGAGTGCATTAAGTTGACCGTTCGCTCTAGTGAAATTGACTTAGCTCGACTGAAAAAGCGTATGCAGAATTCTTAATATTTTATAGCGTTTAGACACAAGTTAAAATACCAAAAAAGAGAGCCTAGGCTCTCTTTTTTATTGAATCGTGATAAGCACCGCTCGAGCTCTGCTTATCGGTCTTCTTCTGGAAGTTTGACGTTCAGCTCTAATACTGAGATGTCGTCATCTTTGTGTTCGAAAGTCAGATCAACCATTGATGGATCGACGTCAACGTACTTCGCAATACACTTCAAGATGTCTTCTTTTAGTTGCGGCAGATAAGACGGCGCTGGGTCGTCATGGCTGCGTCGCTCGGCAACAATGATCTGCAAACGCTCTTTAGCTAGGTTTGCGGTTGTCTTTTTTTGTGGTCTAAAAAACTCTAGTAATGACATTGCGAATTAGCCCCCGAACAGTCTTTTGAAGATGCCTTTCTTCTGTTCCGTTAAGAAACGGAAGTCCACTTGGCTACCCAGTAGTCGTTCTACAGTATCATTGTAAGCCATACCTGCATCGGTTGCTTCGTCAAAAATAACTGGAACACCTTTGTTCGACGCGTTCAGTACTGCTTGGCTCTCTGGGATGACACCCAGTAGAGAGATGTGAAGAATCTCTTCAACGTCTTCAACACTTAGCATCTCACCTTGAGTTACACGTGCTGGGTTGTAGCGAGTCAGTAAAAGGTGCGTTTTCACTGGTTCTAAGCCATCTTCTGAGCGACGAGATTTAGAATCAAGAATACCGAGAATACGGTCTGAATCGCGTACAGAAGAAACTTCTGGGTTAGTCGTAACAATCGCTTCATCAGCAAAGTAAAGCGCCATCAGAGCGCCTTGCTCGATACCTGCAGGAGAATCACAGATGATGAAATCAAAGCCCATTTCATCTAGTTCATCAAATACACGACGAACACCATCTTTTGTTAGTGCATCTTTATCACGAGTTTGAGAAGCCGGAAGAATGAATAGATTCTCTGTGCGCTTGTCTTTGATCATCGCTTGGTTCAGTGTCGCTTCGCCATTGATAACGTTAACGAAGTCGTACACAACACGACGCTCACAACCCATGATTAAATCTAGGTTACGCAGACCGATATCAAAGTCGATAACTGCGGTTTTCTTCCCTTTTAAAGCTAAGCCTGAGGCAATAGCTGCACTGGAGGTCGTTTTGCCTACCCCGCCTTTACCTGACGTTACAACGATAATGCGTGCCATTTAGTTTTCCTTTTTATTTCTCTTATATTGCGAGGACATCAACGTGTAATACATCGTTTGCCATACTGAACATGGTTTTCTTCTGCCAGTACTCGCTTTCAATTTGATCGCTGAGCCAGTAATTTCCAGCAATGGAAACCAGCTCGGCTTGTAAATCATTACAAATTATTTTTGCTTCAGTTTGACCACTCGCGCCTGCAATCGCACGACCGCGTAAAGTACCATGGATATGGATGCTGCCATCGGCTATGACTTCTGCGCCGGCACTCACATGGCTGAGGATCAATAGATCGCCATCTTTTGCATACACTTGCTGACCAGAACGAATAGGCGTTCTCACCACTTTTATCGGAGCCATCTTCGCTGGAGCTTGAGAAGGTGATTTACTGGCTGTCATCACTGCAAAACCAGCTTCTTTCGCTAGGTTCTGCATACGTTTATCCGAACAACCAGCCACACCTACTGGGATCATGCCCGCTTGAGATATACCCTCTTTCAGTTGCACAAAATCGATATCACCCGCGACTTTGCTAATATTGATAACAACAGGCGCAGCAGCGAAAAAAGTGGGAGCTTGGTTTACTTTTTCTTGAAGAAAAGACACCGCATTTTCGACTTGATCATCGGATAAGTGCAAAACAGATAGCGTAAAACTGCTACCTTTTAGATCTGGATTACTAGACATCGAAAACTACAGGACCTCAATAGCGGATTGGTACAATTTCTTTATCAATAAAATAAAGGGCGTTGCCTGAAACTTGGTTTATCATGTTATATTCCCAAACCAAGCACAGCAAGTAATCTTGTTGTCAAATGAACGTTTTGTTCCCAATATTTCCCTTAACATAAACTATTGATCTCGTAAGTGAGAGTTTTGTAGTCATAAACAATAAAAAGGTTTGTCATGCTGTGTTCTATATATAAAAGTTCAAAGAAAGAAGGAACATACCTTTATATCCCTAAGAAGGATGATTTCTCACAAGTTCCTGACGCATTGATGCAAATGTTTGGTAAACCTAGTTTTGTAATGGTAATTAAAATGGATGGCCGTAAACTGGCGCAAGTGAACATCGATAAAGTGAGAGAATCACTGAACACCGATGGTTTCTTTTTGCAGGTTCCGCCACCACCGGTTAATGAACTTGAACTTCATAAAGAGCGTAAAGCTCAGCAAAACGTTCAAGACGAAGAGTGATAGCTACCTTAATTCAGGGAGGAGTGATCGTTGAGTAAATTTTCGAAAACCATATTGGCTGTGTCGGCATTACTATTGGGTAATAGCCTGACGATTGGTTCAGTTCAGGCTGAAGAGCTGAGCTTTGAGCAATATGTAGAGAAACTAAAGCAACAAGGCCGTGCAGAAGGCATCTCTGAAACGATCATTGATCAGGCCTTTGATGGTGTGACGTTTAAGCCAAGAGCGGTGAAAGCCGATAAGAATCAACCTGAGAAAAAACTGACTCTGGATGAATACATTCCACGCGCGGTTCCAGATTGGAAAGTGAAGCAGGCGAGATCGCTTTATAAGAAGCATTATTCAGCGTTGAAGCGCATTGGTGATGAATATGGTGTTCAACCAAGATTCATTGTCGCGCTATGGGGTGTTGAGAGTAACTTTGGTAAGTTCACGGGTAACTACAGTGTTATTGATGCTCTCACGACTATGGCCTATGAAGGACGTAGAGAAGCCTTCTTCCGTAGCGAAGCGATGGCGGCGTTGAAGATTCTTGATCAAGGCCATATTGCACCACAAGAGATGAAAGGATCCTGGGCTGGTGCGATGGGGCAGCCTCAGTTTATGCCAAGCTCATTCTTAGCTTATGCCGCTGACGGTAACGGCGACGGCAAGAAAGATATTTGGGGTACTGAAGAAGATGTATTTGCTTCAGCGGCGAATTATCTCAGCCAATCGGGTTGGGATGACAAATATACTTGGGGCCGTCAAGTTCACGTACCGTCGACTGTGTCTATTGAAATGCAAGGCCGAGGCGAAGACAAAGCGAAATACTTAAAAGAGTGGTCTGAACTCGGTATTAAGCGCTTTGACGATCGCCCACTACCAACGCTTGATGAAGATATTAAAGCTTGGCTAATTATGCCAGACGATGAAACTGGCCGTTCTTACCTCATTTACAACAACTACAATGTGTTAATGAAGTGGAATCGTTCTTACTACTTTGCTTTGGCAGTTAGCCACTTAGCAGACAGAATTAAGTTTGATTAATCGACCTAATTTGATTAACAGATTTAGGTCGCTTTGAATAGCATTTGGCCTACCATAGGCAGAACGAACTAAAGGACTCTTCGGAGTCCTTTTTCTTTTATATTTCAGAGATTTTTAAAGGTGGCCTTGTGCTAACAGATAGAGCCGCACAGATGGTGATATTCCATGCGTTAATCAAGCATGAAGGCTTTACCAGTGCAGCAAAAAGTTTGAATGTGTCGGTGTCTCACATCAGTAAGCAAGTTGCTTTGCTCGAGGATTCGATAGGTATCAAGCTGGTGCAAAGAACCACACGCAGCCTGACACTAACTGAAGCAGGGGAAGTGTTCTATCAGCATTGTGAGCAGCTGTTCAATACGGTGAAAGCGGCTCAAATGGATATGGATAGCCAGCGTGACGACATTTCTGGAATATTCCGCATAGGCTTGTCTCAGTCATTTGGCACACTGCATATCATTCCAGCGATTGATCAGCTCAGACAGCTCTATCCGCAGCTGAGAATTGAAGTGCATTTGTTCGATTACAAAGTGGATATGATTGAGGAGCGCTTGGATCTTTGGATCACCAATAATGAAGACCTGCCAGAAGGTTATATAGCGCAGCGTTTAGCCGACAGCCAATTTGTGGTAGCCGCATCACCGGATTATCTGATTAAAGCTGGCACTCCTCATGTGCCATCTGATCTGATTGACCATAATTGTCTTATCTATCGCAGCCGTGAACGAGACTACACGTCATGGGCGTTTGATAACGGGCAAGAAAACCTCAGTGTCAAAGTGGCGGGCGATTACTCGGTGGATTTAGCTGAAGCGGTACGAGACGCGGCAATATCTGGGTGGGGTGTTGCTTATTTGGCGACTTATTTAGTCAAAGAGGAGTTTAGAACAGGCAAGTTAATCCAAGTATTACCAGAATGGAGAGCCAGTCAGTTGATGCCATTCTATGCCGTCTATCCGAGTCGAAAGAACATGCCAAAGAAGCTTTCAGCAGTGATTGAGTTCATCAAACAGCATGTTGGTTCGCCGACGTATTGGGACAAAAACCTCAAAACTTGCGTTGAGCTGCATCGTTAATTGTTTCCTAATTCATAAATATAATTTCCATATGGAAAAAGTATGCTTTTTGAACAAGTTAATCCATTAAAATTCAACGCTTTAATCTAACCTTGGGCAAGTTGCTGATAATCCCAACATCACATTAACAACCGCACCTTGCCGCAAACGATTTCCTCTATACAATGCGTCGCCTTTCCTACCTACAACTTTTAGGTTGACGCATATGGCTTCCCTACTTGGAATTATCACTATTTTAGTAGCCGCTTGGTTACTATCTACGGACAGAAAAAATATCCCGCTAAGAACTGTCTCTTTGGCTTTCTTACTGCAAATCTCATTCGCGCTATTGGTTCTTTATGTGCCAATGGGTAAAGAAGCGCTGAATGCAGCTACTGGTGCGGTGTCTAGCTTGATCAACTACGGTCAAGAGGGGATTAACTTCCTATTCGGTGGCCTAACGAATAACGGATTTGTTTTCGCTATTAACGTTCTCGGCATCATTATCTTTTTCTCTGCATTGATTTCAGGTTTGTATCACATCGGCTTTATGCCAAAGGTGATCAACATAATCGGCGGTGCTTTGCAGAAGTTTCTAGGCACAGGTCGTGCGGAGTCACTATCTGCAACGGCAAACATTTTTGTTGGCATGATCGAAGCGCCATTGGTGGTTAAGCCTTACCTAAAACATATGACGGACTCACAACTGTTTGCTGTGATGGTATGTGGTTTGGCTTCTGTTGCTGGCGGCACGCTAGTGGGTTATGCATCGCTGGGTGTTGACCTAAACTATCTGATCGCTGCGGCATTCATGTCGGCACCAGCCGGTCTATTGATGGCTAAAATCTTAGTACCAGGCAGCCCAGAGGATGTTCAAGAAAATATTGAGTCTGGTGTAGAGATTCCACGAGCAACAAACGTAGTTGAGGCAATGGCAGATGGGGCTATGTCTGGACTTCGTATTGCCGTTGCGGTGGGTGCGACACTTCTAGCCTTTATCAGTGTGATTGCGATGCTGAATGGCTTGTTAGGTATTGTTGGTGGCTGGTTTGGCGTAAACCTAAGCTTCGAACTTATCCTAGGTTATGTGTTCGCACCCGTTGCATGGCTGATCGGTGTACCGTGGTCTGAAGCTGTGGTTGCAGGTTCGCTGATCGGTAATAAGATTGTTGTGAACGAATTTGTGGCTTTCATCCAGTTAATGGACGTAAAAGATGCACTGAGTGAGCACTCAAAAGCGATCGTTACTTTTGCACTATGTGGTTTTGCTAACATCTCTACCATGGCGATTCTGATTGGCGGTTTGGGTAGCTTAGTTCCAGAGCGTCGCTCTTTCATCTCACAATATGGCTTCAAAGCGATTTGTGCGGGTGTGCTTGCCAACTTAATGAGCGCTGCGATCGCTGGCGTGGTGCTTTCTCTGTAGCTAGATAATAAGTACAGAGTGGATGAGTCAGTCACTTTATTTCCCCTATAGTAAAGTGACTGATTAATCACACTAATATTCGGTTAGCACGAAAAAGAGAGCCTATAGTTTAATGACATAGGCTTTCTTGTTTCAGCAAATAGGTTTGTATCACAAGGTGTGGTGCAAACCTTTTAGGGGCACAAATGGATTTGTCGATTACTTCTTCTTTGGCATTAATTGGACTGCTGTCTTTAACGTGTCAATTGTTAGGCTGGCGCTTACGTCTTCCTGCTATTCTTCCTCTTCTTATTGTCGGCCTACTTTTAGGTCCCGGTCTTAACATCCTTAATCCCGATGCCATTTTTGGTGAGGTGCTATTTCCGCTGATTTCATTAGGGGTCGCTATTATTCTGTTTGAAGGTGCATTGACCCTGAATTTCAAAGAAATCAGAGGCCATGGTCGTATGGTGACGCACCTAGTGAGTATCGGCATGTTGATTACATGGGCGTGCATTGTCGTTGGTGCTTATTACTTTGTGGACTTCAGTTGGCCATTAGCCGCGCTGTTTGCTGCCTTAGTGGTCGTGACGGGGCCAACCGTTATTGTTCCCATGCTACGCAGCATTCAGCCCAAATCTTCGTTAGGGAGTATCTTGCGCTGGGAAGGGATAGTGATTGATCCGATTGGCGCGCTGTTTGCTGTTCTTGTTTACGAATACATTGTCTCTTCAGCCGATCCTACAAGCCATGTACTGTCGGCTTTGGGGCTGACTCTAGCCATCGGTTTAGGCTTAGGGATCATCGGTGGCTATTTGATTGCCAAGATGCTGAAAGGGCATTGGGTTCCGCATTATTTGCGTAACGTGGCAGTCCTAACGTTGATGTTGGCGGCGTTCTCTTTTTCTAATGATCTGAGTGAAGAGTCTGGCCTATTAACCGTGACCATCATGGGTATTTGGCTCGCCAACGTGAAAGGCTTGGATCTCGAAGATATTATTGAGTTCAAAGAAACCCTGACTGTGTTACTCATTTCTGCGTTGTTTATTCTGTTAGCGAGCAGGCTTGATTCAGGGACTTTTCTCTCGATAGGTTGGGGCGGTATTGGCTTATTAGCGGTCGTCATGCTGGTGGCTCGTCCTCTGAGTGTGTGGATCAGCGGGATCGGCACGGATCTTACTTCAGCAGATAAATGGTTTTTGAGCTGGATGGCACCTCGCGGGATCGTTGCTGCTGCAGTCTCTTCTCTATTTGCAATCAAGCTTCAAGAGAAGCAATTAATCGAAGGGGCTGACCTACTGGTGCCAATGGTTTTCTTGGTCATCATAGGCACGGTTGTGATTCAGAGCCTAACCGCGAGTTGGTGGGCTAGAAGGCTGGGTGTGACTCAAGAGAAGGCACAAGGGGTTATTTTCTTTGGTGCGACTCATTTTTCACGTCAGTTTGCCAAAGTGCTGGCGACACACAACATCAACAGTGTGCTTGCTGATACCAACTGGGAGAGCATTCGCTTAGCGCGCATGGACAACTTGAATGTCTATTTCGGTAATCCAGCTTCGAGCCATGCTGAAAATAATCTGGAATTGGACGGGATAGGGCGTGCCATGATCGTTTCGCCTTACCGTCAAACCAACCCATTAGTCAGTATGCATTATCAAGATGAGTTTGGTGAAAATAAGGTGTTTGAACTTGAATCCTCAGAAAATAAACATGAAAGGCATCAGGTGAGCCGCGATGGTAATAGAAGCCTGTTTTCAGAAGGGGTTACCTATTCCAAACTTAACTCCTTGATGGCTCAAGGCAGTCAAATTAAGAGCACGGGTTTGACCGAGGCGTTTGACCTTAATGAGTTTAATGCCCTGTACCCTAAAGCGATTCCACTGGGCGTGATTAATGACGGTGATTTCCGCTTAGTGACACAAGGTTCTGAATTGGAAAAACTCATATCAACGGAGTGTCAGGTCATTAGTTTATTGCCGCCTTCGGAAGAGATTGAAGTTATCGATACTCCAGATAAGTAGCGAGTGCTCTGTATTTAAAGCGAGTCGCTTTGTATCAAAAACGAATAGCTCAGTATCGAAAAAGCCGCAACGTTTTCACGCTGCGGCTTTCTAATTTTGCTCTAGGGCGAGGCAATTCATGCCCCCGGTATTACTACCTAAGCTCTCATTGCCGACTATTTCGAGTGAAATTGCTCACAAGCGATCATTGTATTCTCGATTAGGCTCGCCACTGTCATTGGACCTACACCACCCGGTACTGGCGTGATGAAGCTTGCGCTCTCTTTAGCCACATAGTATTCAACGTCGCCAACGAGCTTGCCAGATTCCAAACGGTTGATACCAACATCGACCACAACAGCACCTTTCTTAATCCAAGCACCAGGAATGAAGTTAGGCTTACCAACGGCAACCACAACAACGTCTGCTTGACGTACGTGACCTTCAAGGTCTTTGGTGAAGCGGTGGCATGTTGTTGTCGTACAACCTGCTAGAAGCAGTTCTAGAGTCATTGGGCGACCAACAATGTTTGATGCGCCTACAACAACCGCGTGTTTGCCGCGTAAATCGATGTTGTAACGGTCAAGCAGCGTGATGATGCCTTTAGGCGTACAAGAGCGTAGCTTAGGCATACGCTGAGCCAAACGGCCTACGTTGTATGGGTGGAAGCCATCAACGTCTTTTTCAGGTGTGATACGCTCAAGAACGTGAGTAGTATCGATACCAGCAGGCAAAGGCAGTTGAACTAGAATGCCATCAATCTCTGGGTCTTCGTTGAGTTGATCGACTAGCGTTAGCAATTCATGTTCGGTGGCAGTTGCTGGTAAATCAAAAGATTTCGAGACGAAACCAACTTCTTCACACGCTTTGCGTTTACTGCCAACGTAAACCTGAGATGCCGGGTCTTCACCCACTAAAACAACCGCTAGGCCCGGGGCACGTAATCCAGCTTGAGTACGAGCTTTTACACGTGCCGCAACTTCAGAGCGAACCGTTTGAGAAATTAGCTTTCCATCAATATTTTGAGCAGTCATGAATTTCCTTAGTATTGATATTCAAGTTAGTGGCTGATGTTTTTGGCGCATTATTCCAGAAAATCTTTTTGATTACCATCAAGCAAACGTTTGCTTTGTTCTATTTTCCAACACTTATAATCCTATTGCACTTTTTTTACTCACTTGGATCAGAATGTTACATAAAGCCGTTGCTTTACTGATTCGAATTCGTATAATCCTTCCCTGTAGCGCGCCCTTAGCTCAGCTGGATAGAGCACCTCCCTTCTAAGGAGGTGGTCGAAGGTTCGAATCCTTCAGGGCGTACCACTATTTAAAGAAACCCGATAACTCTCTGAGTTGTCGGGTTTTTTGCATTTCAGAACGACTTAATCTATCAAAACCATTTTTTGTATTTCGATGCCTCTGTCTTTTGTCTTTTGCTAAACGGCCACTAGCTGTGGGGTATATCTAAGACCTAACATACTGCACCCATCTTCCAAATAACTGTCGGTGACAACGTTGAATCCGAATTTACCATAGTAGTCTTTGAGATGTGCTTGTGCCGAAATAAAAATTGAACAGTCAGGGTACGCCTCGCGGGTTGCATCAAAGCTTACTTGCATCAGCTGATTACCAATCTGTTTACCTCGATAATCCTTTGCTACGATCACTCGCCCGATACAAACATCATCTGCATCAGAATCGAGCAAAGGGAGAACATCTACGGGGTATCCAAGCTTCTGAGCCATAATTCGACTGTAAGCTACTAGTTGCCCGTTCTCATAACCCATGACGTGATAGGTTTCTGGATGGCTACCTTTGCCGTCTAGATCACTATAGGGTGTGTTCATATCGACGATAAAAATATCGACTCTTTGCTGTAAGAAATCATAGAGCTCTTGAACAGACAGCTCCGAAAATTTTTTAACTCTCCACTCGATCATCACTTTTCTCCTTATTATTTTGGGCTACAACATAGATAGTATTCAAACCGAGTTCATTAACCTTTGTTAACTGGCCATGAAACTATTCAAAATCACCACTTTAAAGCACCACTCATTTCCCCTCGTTATTCATTTCATTCGGCTCATGTAATAGAAAGTTAAAATTGTTGGTTTTTTGGGGTTTACATCATTTGGTAATAAAGCCAATATGAATTCACGAAGAATAGACAAGTAAAGCTGTTAGCCCGTAGGTTTAGGAATCAAACCTTCTGCTCAATGGCTGATTTAGAGGAAGTAATGGCAGGAAACAGTATCGGACAACATTTCCGCGTGACTACGTTCGGAGAAAGTC
Organism: Vibrio sp. 10N.239.312.C11; assembly: GCF_041466065.1. Classification (NCBI taxonomy): domain Bacteria; kingdom Pseudomonadati; phylum Pseudomonadota; class Gammaproteobacteria; order Vibrionales; family Vibrionaceae; genus Vibrio; species Vibrio sp. 10N.239.312.C11. Next base: position 2,990 of record NZ_JBFSRZ010000036.1, on the reverse strand, counting down.
ACGGTATCGCACTAGGATGTATCGTAGATGGATGCCCACCAGGATTAGAAATTACCGAAGCAGACCTTCAAAGAGATTTGGATCGTCGTCGCCCAGGTACTTCTCGTTATACAACGGCTCGCCGTGAAGCGGATGAAGTGAAAATCTTATCAGGTGTATTTGAAGGCCAAACTACGGGTACTTCTATTGGTCTATTGATTGAAAATACAGACCAACGCTCTAAAGACTATTCCGAAATTAAAGACAAGTTCCGCCCTGGCCACGCTGATTATACCTACCATCAAAAGTACGGTGTGCGTGATTACCGAGGTGGCGGTCGCTCTTCTGCTCGTGAAACTGCAATGCGTGTTGCGGCAGGTGCGATTGCGAAGAAATACCTTAAGCAAGAATTTGGTGTTGAAATCCAAGCTTATCTTTCTCAAATGGGTGATATCTCAATTGATAAAGTGGATTGGAACGAGATCGAAAACAACGCTTTCTTCTGTCCTGATGCCGACAAAGTACCTGAATTTGACCAACTGATTCGTGATTTGCTAAAAGAAGGCAACTCGATCGGTGCGAAGATTCAAGTAGTTGCGACTAAAGTGCCTGTAGGCCTTGGTGAGCCAATCTTTGATCGTCTAGATGCAGATATCGCGCATGCTCTAATGAGCATCAATGCTGTGAAAGGTGTTGAGATTGGTGATGGCTTCGATGTCGTTAATCAACGCGGTAGTGAACATCGTGATCCATTAACTCCAGAAGGCTTCAGCAGCAACCATGCTGGCGGTATCTTAGGCGGTATTTCTACTGGTCAAGATATTGTGGCAAGCATTGCGCTTAAACCCACATCAAGCATTACCGTTCCTGGTGACACTATCACCAAAGACGGTGAAGCAACGCAGCTAATCACTAAAGGCCGTCACGATCCATGTGTTGGTATCCGTGCAGTGCCTATTGCTGAAGCGATGCTGGCTATCGTGTTGCTTGATCACTTACTACGTCACCGTGGTCAAAACTTTGGTGTGACAACTGAAACTCCCAAGATTTAAACGGTGAATTACAATCAATTACAATCAGTTACGTAAGAGCTAATTTTATTATGATAGTTTTTTAAAAGTACAGAATCTACTTTTAATGTCCTTACTGGTTGGAGTGATTATTTATGCTTAAAAAACTTCTCTTAGCAACGCTGTTTCTTAATGGTTGTGCTTCTGTAGATTATGACAGTGTTTACTACTCAAAGTGTGATTCATCATTAGAAGGTGAAAGATCACTTACATTTTATGTCAAAGGTGATACTGCCATTCTTTCTGGTGTGGTATGTAGCGGATCTCCTGATGCTTTTGAAGAAATGCTAAATCAGGCTCCGCAGGTGACCATGCTAGAGTTTAAGAATATCAATGGCTCTGCGGATGATGAAGCAAATACTGAGTTGGGATTAATGGTTCGAGAAGCGGGTATGAATAGCTATATCGGTTCATCAGGGCATATCGCTTCTGGTGGTACTGACTTGTTTTTGGCTGGCGTGCAAAGAACCGTTGAACCAGGTGCTAAGCTCGGAGTTCATTCATGGAGTTCAAGTGATGGCACTAACGGCTCACTATTAACTAAAGATCATTTTGAACATGAACGTTATTTGGATTATTACGAAGCGTTAAATATTGATACAAGTTTCTATTGGTACACATTGGAAGCAGCAAAACCGGAAGGTATGCACTATATGAGCCGAGAAGAGCTTGTTCAATATGGGGTTGCTACACAATGAAACGATTAGCTTTAGTATTACCCATTTTTTTTCTTATTGGGTGTACAACAGTAGAGAGCGAACAGGAAGTAAAGTTTCAGTGCCAACAACCAGCAACGCTAGAGTTTAACATCAAAGGGTTAAAACCAACGGTTGAAAGTGAATGTTTTTTGGGTGAGCTTTCGGGAATCGAAGGTAGCTTGGGTACGCATGAACTAGAATTTTGTGCGAATAATTCCAGCCAAGAATATGACTTTAAAGCCGAGTTTAATTCACAACCAAAGGTGTTTAACTCTCTTCGCTCTAGTATTAGTAAACGTGCAAGTATCTATTTTGTCGAAACGTTAAATTATATGCGTGAAGATATTTATATCGCGAACTTTGACGTCATTTGCGTTGAATAGTGGTGTGATGCGAAAGAGTTACATAGTTTAAAAAAGTAAAATGCCTCTCCTCTCATTTGCGCTCCTATCCGTTTTAGGAGCGCAGATTTCGAATTAGTGTACCGAACTTTCTGGGTCTAATTGGAACGAAGGCAAGCGCCATTTGAATCTCACTGCTGCCATGCGCAGTAAATAACCTACAACCAATGTCACGATCGTCGCGGTCACATCGTTTATGCCTAATTCAAGAAGACCTAAGTACAAGCCTGAAGCGACAAGGGCGACAGATGCATACAACTCTTCATGCAAGACTAGTGGCGTTTGACGACAGATAAGATCGCGCAGTAGGCCGCCAAACACGCCAGTCACTAATGCAGACACCATACAAATCATTGGGTGCAGACCCATGGTCATCGCTACTTTAGTACCAATGATACTAAATACGATAAGCCCCAACGCATCCAAACGAATGAACAAGCCTTTTAGCTTGATTACCCATTTGGCTAATCCCGTTGTGATAACACCAGCAATACAAGTGATCGCCAGATACTGGGGGTTTTCAACCCAGCCTAAAGGGTAATGGCCGAGCAAAATATCTCTTACTGTACCTCCGCCAATTGCCGTTGCACTCGCAACCAGCATTACACCAAACCAATCCATTTTTTGTTTGCCAGCACTGAGAGCACCGGTCATGGCTTCTGCCGTGATGCCAATGATATACAAAACACTTAGTAGCATTGCTGTAGCTCTATAATTTAGGTCTATAAATTGGTGTCTTATAGGCCATAGGGATATAAAAATGAAGCGCGAGTGTAGTAGTAAAAACGTAAGCGTGTCATGAACACCGCATTCTAATCTTTCAGCACGAAGAATAAGATCAT